>NZ_JBHYVB010000041.1:40680-66435 GCF_042750115.1 Streptomyces sp. NPDC059455 | reverse complement strand
CGGAGCTCCTACCTGGCGCCTGGGGCAGAGCCCCTGCCCGGGGTCTGGGGCGGAGCCCCAGTTTCGGGAAGGGGCGGGGAAGGGAAAGCCTCGAGACCAGTCCATCGGGGCCGCACCGTCCGCGGCGTCCGCGCGGGAGCGATCCCCGTCCGATGGGCGAAAATCCGTGGACCGGCGGGCGGCCCGTACGTCACGATGACCGCCGCCAACCCCGGCGCCCGGGGTCCCGGTCCCGGTCCCACGAAAGGCCACCGCCGTCCGTATGAGCCGTATGAGCCGTGCACTCCACCAGCGCGCCGTCGTCGCCGACGCCCACAATGACCTGCTGATCGCCGTCACCGCCCGCCCGCCGCACCGCTGGGCGGGCTACTTCCGCGAGCGCTGGCTGCCACAGCTGCGCGAGGGCGGGGTGGATCTCCAGGTGCTCCCGGTCTTCATCGACGACCAGTTCCGGCCCGAGGGCGCGCTGCGCGAGACGCTGCGGATGATCGAGTGCGCCCACACCCTCGCCGAGGGCAACGCCGACGAGGTGCGGCTGTGTCTGGACGGCGACGACATCGACGCCGCGCTCGCCGACGGCCGGATCGCCCTGGTGCTGGCGCTGGAGAGCGCCCCCGGGCTGGACGCCAACGTGGAGCTCCTCCCGACCCTCCACCGCCTCGGGGTGCGTATCGCCTCGCTCGCCCACTGGGGGCGTACCGCCCTGGCCGACGGCAGCGGTGAGGACGCCACCGGGAGCCGGCTCACCGAGGCCGGGGTCCGGGCGCTGACGGAGATGGAGCGTCTGGGCATCCTCTTCGACGTTTCCCATCTCGGCGCCTCCGGGGTGGCCCATGTGCTGGAGCTGGCCACTCGCCCCGTGTTGGCCACCCACTCCTCCGCCCGCGCGCTGCTGGACCACCATCGCAACCTCACCGACGACCAGCTGCGCGGGATCGCGGCCACCGGCGGCACGGTGTGCGTGAACTTCCTCGGCGAGTTCCTGGCCACCGCCCCGGCCGACCGCACGGTGGACCGGCTGGCCGATCACATCGTCCACATCGCCGAGGTGATCGGCGTCGGCCATGTGGGTCTGGGGCCGGACTTCATCAAGGAGGTCAGCGCGGACACCACCCCGCCCTGCTGCGAGGACGTCGAGTACGCCCGGCTGGTGGTCCCCGGCCTCGAAGGCCCCCGCGGACTGCCTCTGGTGACCGAGGCGCTGGTCCGGAGGGGCCTTCCGGAGGGGGACATCGAGAAGATCCTCGGCGGCAACGTGCTGGAGCTCTTCCGCAAGGAGCTGGGGCGCGCCGGCTGAGATGTGGCCGTTACCGCCCGGCGGCGCCCAGGAACGCGTCGATCGCGGCGAACGTGGCCTCCGGGGCCTCCCGGGTGGGGAGGTGGCCCGCGCCCGGGATCAGCTCGAAGCGCGCCCCGGGGATGGCGGCGGCGTACGCCCGACCGTAGTCGGGCGGGACGACGGTGTCGTTCTCGCCCCACACCGCGAGGGCGGGCACCGTCACCCGGGCGAGCCGGTGCAGCAGCTTCGGGTCGGACTTCGTCGGCCCGGCGTAGGCCGCCAGTGCCTGGAGGGCGGCGGGCGAGGGCCCCCGGCGCGGCGCGGAGGCGCCGGAGCCTTCCCCGGGTCCGGAGCTTTCCCTGGGTCCGGAGCTTTCCCTGGGTCCGGAGCTTTCCCCGGGTCCGGGGCCCTGGCCGGGCCCGGGACCCGTACCGGGCGGCGGGCCGGGCGGAGCCGTGGGGAACCGCACCTCGTGCCCCTCGACCCGCGGCCCGAACGCGCCCATGATGACCAGCCCGCCGATGCGGCGGCCCCGGTCGCGCACGGCCATCTCCGCGGCGATCCAGCCGCCGAAGGAGCTGCCGAGGACCAGGACATCGCGCAGATCGCGGTCGTCCAGCAGATCCAGATACGTCTCGACGAGGTCGTCCACGCCCGCGAACCACTCGGGCCGAGGGGTGTCCTCCCAGCCCGGGTGGGTCGGCGCCAGCACTCGGGAGGTGGTGGCGAAGTGGTCCACCACGCCGCTCACGCCGGCGGGTCCGGCGCCGCCGTGCAGGACGAGCACGGGGCGGCCCGCGCCCACGTCCCGCACCGTCAGGGGCAGACCGGGGTAGGGCTCAACAGTGGATCCGGTGAGTTCGGTGAGTTCGGTGAATTCGGTGGGCGTGGTCATCGGTCCGCACCTCCGGCGGTCATCGTGGTGAAGGTGTCCCGCAGGATCCGCAGCGCGTCCGGTTGGAAGAAGTCGACGAGGTGGTCGGCCGATTGCGTGGCCGCCGCCTCGGCGCGCGGGAACATGGCTGTCTCGTAGGCGTTCAGAGCCGTCTCCAGGTCGTCGTGGGCGGCCAGGGCGAGGGCGAGTTCCGCGCCGTCGAGCATGGCGAGGTTGGCGCCCGCCCCGGCGAAGGGGGACATCAGGTGGGCGGCGTCGCCCAGGAGCGTGATGCCGGGCACGCGGTCCCAGCGGTGGCCGGTGGGCAGGGCGTGGATGGGCCGGGGGACGAGCGGGCCGTCGTTGTCGGCGATCAGCGCGCGCAGCCCCTCGTCCCAGTCGGGGAAGAGGTCCAGCAGCCGCTTCCTGGTCGCGGCCGGGTCCGCCGGGTCGATGAGGCCCGAACGGCTCCACTCCTCCGGCGACTTGACCGCGATGTAGACGCGGATCCGGCCGCCGCCGTTGCGCTGGGCGAACAGCCCCTTCTCGTCCGCGAGGGCGAACATCGAGCCCCGGCCCACGAGTTCGGCGACGGCCGGGTGCCGGGTGTCCACGTCGTTCAGGAGGCCGTCGACGAATGACACCCCGGTGTAGACGGGATCGGCGTCGGACAGCAGGGGCCGGACCCTGGACCATGCCCCGTCCGCGCCGACCAGCACATCCGCCGCGACGGTCGTGCCGTCGGCCAGGGTGAGCGTGGGCCGCCCCGCCGCGCCGATGGCGACCGCCCGCACCTTCTGACCCCAGCGGACGGTCCCCTCCGGCAGCGACCCCAGCAGCAGTTCCTTCAGCACCCTGCGGTCGATTTCGGGACGGTCGTTGCCGTCACCGTCCTGCGGCGGGGGGATGCGGAAGCCGACGTCGGCTTCCTTGTCGAGCAGCCGCAGCTCCCCGCCCTCGGGGCGGCTCAGCGGCCGGAACTCCTCGAGCAGCCCGGCGTGCCGCAGCGCCCGCTGGCCGGACTCCTTGTCCAGGTCCAGCGTGCCGCCCTGGTCGCGTGCCGTCGCCGACGCGTCCAGCTCGTAGACGGTCGAGGGGATGCCGTGGACGTGCAGGACGCGCGCCAGCGTCAGCCCTCCCGGCCCCGCTCCGACGATGGCGATACGGCGTTGTGTGGACATGGCGGTGGACATGGCGATGGACATGGCGATGGATGCCTCCCTGGGCCTCCCTGGCTCGGCGCGGGTGCGCCGTGGATGGGAGGAGCGTAGGGCGACGAACGCGTTCGTGGCAAACGCGTTTGTGACGAACGCGTTCTTCGCCCGGTACGATGGCGCCATGACAGCGCACCCCACCGCCCCGCGGAGCCGCCGGGAACGTCCGGCGAAACCGGCCCTGACCCGGGAAGGCATCATCGCCACCACGGTCGACCTCATGCGTGCCGAGGGCCTGGAGCGGGTGACGATGCGCCGCCTGGCCAAGGAGCTGGACACCGGGCCGGCCTCGCTCTACGTCTACGTCCGCAACATGGCCGAGTTGCACGCGGCCGTCCTGGACGAGCTCCTCGGCGCCGTCGACCTGAGCCCGGCGACGGCGGACGGAGAGTGGCGCGACCGGCTGGTGCGGATCCTCACCTCGTACACCTCGGTGCTGTTCGAGCACCCCGGTCTCGCCCAGTCCGCCCTGGTGGCGCGCCCCTTCGGCAAGCACTATCTGAAGCTGGTGGAGGCGCTGCTGGCGCTGCTGGACGAGGGCGGGCTCGAGCTCGACCGGGCCGCGTGGCTGCTCGATCTGCTGCTCCAGTTCGCCACCGCGACCGCGGCCGAGCACGCCCACCGGGCCCCCGGCGACACCCCGCAGAGCGAGGCGGACTGGCAGGCGCTCGCCACGGTGGTGCGGGACGTCTCACCGCGGACCCATCCGCATATCGCCGCGCTCGGCCCGCGGCTGCTGTCCGGGTCCCCCCAGGACCGGCTGGCCTGGGGCTTCGACGTCCTCATCGCCGGGGCGCGGCACACCCCGCTGCCGGAGGTGCTCGCCCCGTCCCCGGTGGACCCCGAGGCCACCGAGGCCACCGAGGCCACCGGGAGCACCGGGAGCACCGGGAGCACCGGGCATTGAGGTGACCGCGCTCAGCCGCGCCCGGCGGGCCGCTCGCCGGTGGTCATCCGGGCGATGTTGGACCGCTCGCCGTAGGTGAAGGGCCGGACCCGGTAGGAGGCCCGCTTCTCGTTCGGCAGGGTGATCAGCCCGAAGGAGTTGATGTCCGGGTCGAGCACGGCGACGGGGTGGAAGGAGCCGCCGCCCCGGGGCCGGTCCTCCAGCAGATAGCCCCGCTCGCCTTCGGCGTGGTCGGTCCAGGTGAACCGGATGCCGTTGGCGTGCATGACGGTCGCGCGCAGATCGGTCGGGGTGGCCGAGGGCCGCCGGACGGGGCTGGTGCGCACCCCGGCCCGCCGGATGGTGCGCGGCGGCGCCCATCTGTGCTCCTGGCGCTGCTCCGCCTTGGTGAACGCCCCCTTGGGCAGGGTGACGTCGACCGGCCGGGACGCGGGTCCGTAGTACGGCCGCACCCGGTAGTAGAAGTGGGTCTTCGGGATCAGGTCCGGGTGCCGGTAGGTGGTCTGACCGAGCGGGGCGTAGGTGAGGACCGTCCAGGGTCCGCTGGGCTCGGTCGCGAACTCCACGATCCGCCCCGCGGCGCCCGGCGCCTTCCCGCGCCAGCTCAGCTCGGCGTCGACGGGGGAGACCTGGGTGACGCTGAGCACGGTCCCGGTCCGGGCCTCGCCGGAGGCTTTCGGGGCGTTCGCGGCTTCCGGCGTCGCTTCCGTGGACGCCGCACACCCGCTGATTCCGGAAAGCCCGGCGGCGACGAGAACCGCCGCCGCCAGGCCGCGTACCGAGCCGCTCACTTGCGCCAGAACTTCACGTTGCTCCACTCCACGGTGGCCGGGCCGTTGCCGCTGCCGGTGCGGTACGCCCCGAACTTGTCGTAGAAGCTGCCGCCGGGGCTGTCCACGGTGTGCTTGAGCGAGCCGTTGATGTACGTACGGTGCTCCTTGCCCACCTGGTGCACCGTGTTGACGCGCACCGTGGCCCCGACCGTCCCCGCGTTGGACAGGGTGTCCCCGCCGTGCACGGCGTACAGCCGCCCGCCGCGCTCGACCGCGAGCATGAAGTACGGACCGGCGTCGCCGTCGGTGTCGTTGAACGTCTGCTTCAGGCTGATCCGGGTGCCGCCCATGCTGGTGACCCGGAAGTAGCCCTCGAACTGATGGGTCCCGCCGGTGTAGGTGTCATAGCGCCGCTCGGCCCGCTGGTCCCCGCTCGCGGTGGAGCAGGTGAGCTTGAAGGTGAGGTTGTCGACCTCTCCGCACCCCCGCTCCTGCACCTTGAACCCCGGGGACTCGGACGACCAGCCGCCCGGTTCGACCTCGGCGTGCGCGACGCCCGGCGCCGCCAGCAGCAGTCCGCAGGCGGCGGACATCCCGGCGATCACACGGTGTTTCCTCGGCACGGTTCCACTCCTCTACTTGACCCAATAGCGGATGTTGCGGAACCGGGCCTCGGCCCGGCCACTGCCGTGGTGATAGACGCCGTTCTTGAAGTAGCGCGTCGCCGGTCCCCGGTCGTCGACCGTCAGCACCAGCTTGTCGTCGGCGTAGACCTGGATCTTTCCGGTGTCCGCGTCATGGGCCACCTTCAGGTTCCACCAGGTGTTGTAGATACCGGTCTTGATGACGGAATCCGTATAGCGCTTGAGCGTCCCGCCGTTCGCGCTGGACGCCCGCAGCATGATGTCGGTGGCCGGTGTTCCGCTGGGGTGCTTGCCCCGCAGGATCTGCATGATGTCCGCGCCGTTCGTCCCGGACGGCACATACACATCGGCGTCCCACATGTGCTTCCCCGAGGAGTACTCCTGCTTCCACCGCATTTCGGTGCGCGGATCGGTGTCGCTGCCCTCTTCGAGCGGCTCATCGGTGGAGTTGACCCACATGGTGTGGGTCTTCGTGCTCGAGTTGTAGCTGTAGCGCTCGCTCAGGTCGAGATTCCACGGCTTGTGCATCGAGTATGTGAACGACGTCTGCGTCCATCCATCGGTCGGTGACGCCGCGGCCTCCTTCGCCGCGGCCGTCCCCCCGGACGCGACTCCCGCCGACAGGACTCCGGCGAGCGCGGCGAGCGCCAGAGCCGTCCTGAAGCTGGGGGAGCGTCTGGTGTGTCTGGTGCGTAATGCGGGCATATGGGCCCACCTCCGGTCTGTTCCGTTCCCTTGTTGGATCATGGTCTAGACCAAGAGTCAAGGTAAGGCAGAGTCGATGGCGTGTCCATATCAATGAACAGAATTCACGATTGTGGTGCGGAGCGTGGTGGGTTGGGTCAACTCCGCCGCAGCGCCTTCACCATGACCAGCTCCCTGGTCACGCCGTCGGCCAGCAGATCCCCCGGCTCCCGGGTGGCGGCGAAACCATGCCGCTCGTAGAGAGCGATCGCCGGTGCGTTGCCCGGAATCACCGCCAGTCGAAGCGCCGTGGCGCCCGTCCGCAGGGCCCAGGTCTCGACCGCCGCGATCAGCCGGCCGCCGACGCCGTGGCCGCGTGCCTCGGGGCTGACCCAGACCGACCTCAGCTCCGGCGGCCGCCCGTCCCCGTCCCCGCCCCCGTCCCCCGGCATGCCGCTCGCCATCCCGGCCGCCCGGCCGTCCAGCAGGGCCACGACGTGGTAGGCGTCCGGCATCTCCAGCCGGGCGCGCCACCGCTCCTCGCCGCCGCGGTGCCAGTCGGCGAGCCGGGACTTGAAGGCGTGCGGCGCCTCGGCCAGCGCGGCCCGGCGGACGTCCCGCCACAGCGGCCAGTCGTCCGTCGTGACCACCCGCAGCCGCACCATGCCGCCCAGTCTCCCGCACCGTCGATCGCCGTCGAGCACCGTCAAGCCGCGTCACGCCGCGTTGAGCCGCGTCGAGCACCGTCGCCCCCGAGGGGAGATGGCCTGGTTCACCCCGCTGTGCCATGCTTTGAGGAGAGGCGCCAACCCTTTCGAGGGGGCGCGGCAGCGAAGGCCCCGCCGGTGGTCGTGACCGGTCGCCGCGCGGAGGCCGATCAAGGGCCCGGGTACGCCCACGAGACCGGCGGTCCACGCACGGAGGCGGTGCAGGCGTGCTGTGACCGGGCATGTGCTGACGTTCACGGGGACCGCGTTGGTGGCTGTCTATGTGCTGGACGCGGAGGGTGTCGAGCTGCGGTTGGCCGAGACGGTGCGCGGTGCCGGACGGTCGTACGCGCTGCCGGCCCGCTACCCCCTGTCCGGGCGCTCGCCCGTCGCCGACGCCTTCCGCGCCGGATGCCCCCTGTGGCTGACCCCCACCGAACTCGCCGCCTACGGCCCCATCGGGCCCACCACGCCCGAAACCCCCACCACGCCCGGCGTCTCGCTCGGGGCGCTGCCGCTCGGCGGGGACGGCAAGGGGCTGGGGTGTCTGGTGGTGGTGGACGAGGTGCCCGACGGGATCGACGCCGACCGCCGCGGCTTCATCGAGCTCTACGCCCACCACGTGGCCGCCGGGGTCGAGGCGGCCGGGCCGCAGGCGCTCACCCAGCGGAGCCCCGAGCTGCCCGGCCTGACCCTGGACCGGCTGCGGGTCGGCTCGTTCGTCCTGCACCTCGACAGCGGGCGGATGACCGCCGACACCCAGGTGCTCCACCTCTTCGGCATCCCCGGGGAGGACTTCGACGGACGGGTGGAGACCCTGCTGGCAGTGGCCGTCCCGGACGACATCCCCGCCCTGATGTCGGTCCTGGAGCCCGACCTGCTGACCTCCGGCACCGCACAGCTGGAGTTCCGGATCCGCCGGCCGAACGGGGAGCTGCGCTGGCTGGGCCTGCGTGCCCGGGTCGAGACGGGGGCGGACGGCACGCCCTGGCGCATGCTCGGCGTGATCGCGGAGACCTCGTACCTGCGGCCGAGCGCCGACGAGGTGTCCCTGGTGCAGCGGCTGTCCGCCGCCCTGGCCGGGGCCACCACCGTCCGCGACGTGGGCCGGGCCGTGGTCGGCGCGCTGCGCGATCCGCTGGGGGCGGGCCGGCTCGCGGTCGCCGAACTCCAGGCCGATCAGCTGGTGGTCGGCGTCCTCGCCCCCGCCGAACCCGCCGCCTGGCCCGAGGTGTGGCGGGCCGCCTGGCGCTCCGAATGGCCCGAGCCGCCCAGCCATGCCCTGCCCACGCTGGCGGAGGCGCTGCGGGAGGGGCAGGTCAGCCTCTGGCCCGAGGGCGCCGGTCTCGAACCCGGGCTCGCCGGTATCGGCCCCGGCGGCCTCGCCGTCCTCCCGCTCCCGGCGGACGGCCGGATCGTCGGCGTCTGCCTGATCGGCTGGGAGCGGCGGCATGAGTTCGGCCCGGAGGAGCGTTCGCTGCTGACCGCGACCGCCGGTCTGGTGGGCCAGGCCCTGGTGCGCGCCCACGCCCTGGACGCCGAGCACGAGCTGGCCACCATGCTCCAGCGCAGCCTGCTGCCCCGGAAGCTGCCGGAGCTGCCCGGCGGGGTGGCCGTCACCCGCTATCTGCCCGCGACGATGGGCCTGGAGGTGGGCGGCGACTGGTACGACGTCATCCCGCTGCCCGACGGCCATGTGGCGCTGGTCATCGGCGATGTGCAGGGCCACAGCGCCGCGGCCGCCACGATCATGGGCCAGATGCGCACCGCCATCCGGGCCTACGCGGTGGAGGGCCACCCGCCCGATGTGGTCGTGGCGCACGCCAACCGTCTCCTCGTCGGCATGGAGACCGACCTCTTCGCGACCTGCTGCTACGCCGACCTCGACATGGAGGAGGGTGAGGCGTGGTTCGTCCGGGCCGGACACATCCAGCCGCTGCTGCGCCACCCGGACGGCACCACCGCGGAGCTCGACGTCGAGGGCGGCCCGCCGCTGGGCGTGGTCGCGGACGCCGAGTTCCCGATGACCGCGGCCGGGCTGTCCGCCGGCACCCTGATCGCGCTGGTCACCGACGGCCTGGTCGAGTCCGCCCGGCTCGACCTGGACGACGGGGTGCGCCGGGCCTGCCAGGCGCTGGCCCGCGCCGACCCGTCCGACCCCGGCGGGGTGGCGGACGCGCTGCTCGGCGGGGACAGCCGCCGGGAAGACGACGTGGCGCTGTTGTTGCTGCGCTACGACGGGAT
This sequence comes from Streptomyces sp. NPDC059455, assembly GCF_042750115.1. Taxonomy (NCBI): domain Bacteria; kingdom Bacillati; phylum Actinomycetota; class Actinomycetes; order Kitasatosporales; family Streptomycetaceae; genus Streptomyces; species Streptomyces sp. NPDC059455. Next base: position 57,109 of record NZ_JBHYVB010000041.1, on the reverse strand, counting down.
GCGGGTGCGGCCCATCCGGGCGAGCTGGACGGTGTGGCGGCTGCCCGACGCCGTGATGCACGCCCGCCGCTTCACCGCGCGCACCCTGCGCAACTGGGGGCTGGAGGACGAGCTGGACGTGGCCCTGCTGGTCACCTCCGAGCTGGTCACCAACGCCCTGGTGCACACCCGGGGCGAGGTGCGGCTGAATCTGACGCTGACCGCGGACCGGCTGCGGATCGCGGTGAACGACCCCTCGCCGCGTACCCCCGTCAAACCGGCGACCGTGGACTGGGAGGCCACCGGCGGGCGGGGGCTGCTGCTGATCGAGGCGATGTCGCAGACCTGGGGCTCGGTGCCGCTGAGCGGGGGCAAGCAGGTCTGGGGCGAGATCAGCTTGTCGTCCCCGCGGGAGGAGCCCCGGGACGGACCCCCGGAAGGGCCCTCGCCGTCGGCGGAGCTCCCGGCGGAGCTCCCGGAGGAGCCGTCCGACGCGGGACCCGGGGAACGGACGGAGGGGGACGAGGGGGCCACGGGGAGGAGGGGGCCGAGAAGGAGGAGGGCGAGGCGATGAGCCGTTCCCGTACGCGCTGGGCGGCGAGCCGTTCCCGTACGCGCTCGGCGATGATCCACGCCCGTACGCGCTCCCGGGCGCACCCCCCGACGCGTTCCCGTACGCGTTCCCGTACGCGGGACCGCCTCCGAGCGGCCGTCGCCGTCGCGGTCGGCCTGGTCCTGGCCGTATCCCTCGCCGCCTGCGGCAAGGCGGCCCAGGTCGGCGCGACGGTCGGCGCGGCCGGGACCCACCACGGGCCGCTGCGGATCGGCCTGCTGCTCCCGGAGAACGAGATCGTCCGTTTCGAGCGCTTCGACGCACCCCTGATCCAGCAGCGGGTCAGGCAGCTCTGCTCGAGCTGCACGGTGAGCTACTCCAGCGCCCAGCACGATCCGGTCTCCCAGCGCAGCCAGATCGACGCCATGATCACGAACGGGGTCGATGTCCTCATCCTGGACGCGGTCGACACCAAGGCCGTCCGCCACTCCGTGATCCAGGCCCGCCGCGCCGGTGTCCCGGTCGTCGCCTACGACCGTCTGGCCGAAGGGCCCATCTCCGGCTATGTCTCCTTCGACGGCGGAAGGGTCGGCAAGCTCCAGGGCGAGGCGCTGCTGAGGGCGCTGGGACCGCATCCCGCGAACCGCCAGATCGTCATGATGAACGGCTCGTCGACCGATCCCAACGCGGGCTGGTTCGAACGGGGAGCGCGGTCCGTCCTCCAGGGCAAGGTCAAGATCGCCAAGTCCTACGAGACCGTCGGCTGGCGCCCGGAGAACGCCAACCGCAACATGTCCGCCGCCATCGCCGCCCTGGGCCCCTACGGCATCCACGGCGTCCTCGCCGCCAACGACGGCCTGGCCTCGGGTGTCATCACCGCCATCAAGGCGGCCCGGATCCATCCGATCCCCCCGGTCACCGGCCAGGACGCCGAGGTCGCGGGCATTCAGCGGATCCTCGCGGGCGAGCAGTACATGACCGTCTACAAGCCGTTCAAGCCCGAGGCGTACACCGCCGCGGAGATGGCCATCGCGCTGGGGCGCGGCAGATCGCTCAACGGGATCGCGACGCAGCGGGTCAACAACTCCACCACCCGTGGCATCCCCGCGGTGCTGCTCGAGCCGCTGGCGGTGACCGTGCACAACATCAAGAGCACCGTCATCAAGGACGGTCTGTATCGCGTCGATCAGATATGCACCAAGAAGTACGTGGATGACTGCCGCAGAGCCGGGCTCATCGACTCGAACGGCTCATCGCACGACGCCAAATGAATGGCACGACGCGAAATGAATCGCACGACGCGGAATGAAGGGAGGCGCGGATGGCCCGACCGTCGACCCCGCCCCTGCTGGCGCTGAGTGGCGTCTTCAAGCGCTTCGGCGCGGTCCAGGCGCTCAGGGACGTCGAGCTGGAGATCCACGCCGGTGAGGTCATCGCCCTGGTGGGCGACAACGGCGCGGGGAAGTCCACCCTGGTCAAGGTGATCGCGGGCGTCGAACCGGCCGACACGGGCACCCTCGAATGGCAGGGCCGCCCCATCCACATCAGCCGTCCGTACGACGCCCAGCACCTGGGGATCGCCACCGTCTACCAGGACCTCGCGCTCTGCGACAACCTCGACGTCGTCGGCAATCTCTTCCTCGGCCGCGAGATCACCCGGATCGGTGTCCTGGACGAGGTCGAGATGGAGCGCCGCACCCGCGATCTGCTGGCCACCCTCTCCATCCGCATCCCCGACGTCCGCAGGCCCGTCGCGGCCCTCTCCGGAGGCCAGCGGCAGACCGTCGCCATCTCCCGGGCGCTGCTCGGCGCACCGAGCCTGGTGATGCTGGACGAGCCCACCGCCGCCCTCGGCATCGAGCAGACCGCCCAGGTCCTCGACCTGGTGGAACGGCTCCGTGACCGCGGGCTCGGGGTGCTGCTGATCAGCCACAACCTGGGCGACGTCAAGGCCGTCGCGGACTGGGTCGCGGTGCTGCGCCTGGGCCGCAACAACGGGTTCTTCGACGTCACCACCACCTCCCAGGAGCAGATCGTCTCCTCCATCACCGGCGCGTCCGACAACGCGGTCACGCGGCGCGTGGCGCGGGAGGGGGAGCTGTGAGCATCCCCGGCGGATCCAGCGCCCGTAGCGCGGAACGCTTTACTGACGCGTTCGGGCGCAGACTGGGCGGCGGCGCGTTCGGCGGCGTCCCGGTCCTGCTCGGGCTGCTCGCGATCTGGATCACCTTCCAGGTCCTCAACCCGCACTTCCTCTCCCCGCGCAACCTCTCCAACCTCAGCGTGGACATCGTCGGCACCGGCATGATCGCGGTCGGCGTGATCTTCGTGCTGCTGGTCGGCGAGATCGATCTGTCGGTGGGTTCGGTGAGCGGCCTGGCCTCCGCCCTGTTCGCCGTGTTGAACGTCAACTTCGGCATGCCCGAACCACCCGCCATCATCCTGGGCGCCCTCTGCGGTACGGCGGTCGGCTTCGTCCACGGCTTCTTCACGGCCGTGGTCGGCGTCCCCGCGTTCGTGGTCACCCTCGCCGGACTGCTGGGGTGGTACGGCTTGATGCTCGCCATCATGGGCGCGTACGGCACCATCAACCTCGACGATCAGGGCCTGGTCGCCCAGCTCACCAACTACTACTTCTCCGATGTCGCCGCCGCCTACGCCCTGGCGGCGGTCGGCACCGCCGGGTACTTCCTCACCGCCTGGCGCGATGTCCAGCGCCGCCGCGCCGCCGGAGTGCCCACCCGCCCCCCGGTCTGGATCGCCGTCCGCACGGGCGTGCTCGCGGTGCTCGCCTTCGCCGCCGCGTATGTCCTCAACCAGTTCCAGGGCCTGCCGCTCGCCCTCCTGATCTTCGTGGTCGTCCTCGTCATCCTCGACTACGTCCTGCGCCGCACGGCCTACGGCCGGATGATCTTCGCCCTGGGCGGCGGCGTCGAAGCGGCCCGCCGCGCCGGGATCAACGTGGCCTGGGTGCGCACCTCCGCGTTCATGATGTCGAGCACGATGGCCGCCATCGGCGGTCTCTTCCTGGCCTCCCGGATCAACTCGGTCAGCCAGACGTCGGTCTCCACCGACCTGCTGATGAACGCCATCGCCGCGGCCGTCATCGGCGGCACGAGCCTCTTCGGCGGCCGCGGCAGCACGTGGTCCGCCCTGCTGGGTGTGCTCGTCATCCAGTCGATCGCCTCGGGCGTGGCCCTCATGGACATCCAGACCGCCGTCCAGTTCATGATCACTGGCGGGGTGCTGCTGCTGGCCGTCGTGATCGACACCCTGTCGCGCCGGGCGCAGCGGGCCCACGGCCGGGCGTAGGGCTTGGCGCTTGCGGCGGGCTGCTCCCCTCCCCGCCCCTTCCCGAAACTGGGGCTCCGCCCCAGCCCCCGCATCGGGGCTCTGCCCCGGGCCCTGGTTCGGGGCTCTGTTCCGGGGCCTGGTTCGGGGCTCTGTTCCGGGCCCCGGATCGGGGCTCTGTTCCGGGGCCTGGTTCGGGGTTGCGCCCCGGGCTCCGGTTCGGGGCTCCGCCCTGGGTCCTGGTTCGGGGTTGCGCCCCGGGCTCCGGTTCGGGGCTCCGCCCCGGGTCTTGGTTCGGGGCTCCGCCCCGGGCTCCGGATCGGGGCTCTGTTCCGGGCCCCGGATCGGGGCTTTGCCCCGGGGCTCGGTTCGGGGTTCGCCCTGGGTCCTGGTTCGGGGTTCCGCCCCGGGCCCCGGATTGGGGTTCTGTTCCGGGTCCTGGTTCGGGGCTTTGCCCCAGGTCCCGGTTCGGGGTTCCGCCCCGGGCCCCGGGGTCCAGGGGCGGAGCCCCTGGTATCGGGAAGGGGCGGGGAGGGGAAAGATCCGCCGGACACCCGGTAGCGGCCCGGCTCAGCGGGCGGCGAAGGCCAGGAAGTCGGCCCAGGCGGTGGCGGGTATGCGGAGGTGGGGGCCGTCGGGGTTCTTGGAGTCCCGTATGTGGACGGTGGTGGGGGCGGTCGCGACCTCGACGCAATCGCCGCCGGTGTTGTCGCTGTAGCTGCTCTTGAACCACACGAGTCTGCTCATAGCTCACCCATCAACTGCTCGATGAACGTTACGGATTCCTCCGGCCCGAGAGCCTGAGACCTGATCATGGCATAGCGCCGGGCGAGGACCCCAACCTCGTCCGGCTTCGACACCAGGATGCTCTTGCCCTGGCCTTCCAGATAGACGAGTGGCGTCTCCTCCGGGGTCTCGATCAGTTTCATCGGGCCGGGGAGTCCGGCGTGTCCGGCGCGGTTCATCGGCATGACTTGGACGACGACATTGGGCCGGACAGCGCATTCGATGAGGTGTTCATACTGCGGGCGCACGATCTCTGGCCCGCCGACCAATCGGCGCAACGCCGCCTCTTCGAGGACGACGCTCACCACTGCTACCGGCTTGCGATCAAGGAGCGCCTTGCGGTCCATACGGGCCGCAACCAGCCGTTCCACCTCCTCGTCGTCGACCGGCGGGAATGCGTAGTCGAACAGCGCGCGGGCGTACTCCTTGGTCTGGAGCAGACCGTCGATCAGGTGCGTGCAGTACGACGACACACTCAGCGCTTCCTGCTCCAGCTGGACGAAACCCTGGAAGTGAGCCGGATACCGCTCAAGCTTCAGATACTTGATCGCAGACCGCAGCAACCCGCCCGCGTCCAGTGCCTTCTCGGCCGCGTCGATGAACTCGTCGGTCGGCGGCTTCGCGCATGTCTCCACGGCGCTCACCGCCGACCCGGTGTAGTTCATCAGCGCACCCAACTCGTCCTGGGTCAGCCCCGCCCGTTCCCGCAGAAGCCGCAGGACAGCGGCGAAGTACTGCACGGTCGGCGGAGCGGAGTCCTTCTTCTTCGACTGGGCCACGCGGGCCACCCCCTCAACAACTCTCAACGCCAATCAACCTGCGTTCGACCAGAGTTGTCGGTCGCCGCAGTCGACGCTCTGTTACTGGTGAAGGTAGCCGCCTGCACTGACAGTGGAGATATGAACGCGGAAAGTCACGACGTAAATCCACTCCATGGCTGGAAGCAGAGGTTTACGCCCGTCCCCCCATCCGTCCCCCACGCCCGCCGCGCCGCAGATGTCGCTCTCCGCGCCTGGGGCCTGGACCGGAGCTCGGCGGCCCTCGTCCTGCTCGTCGTCTCCGAGCTGGCGACCAACGCCATCCGCCATGGACGCGTACCGGGGCGGTACTTCGAGGTGCGTATCGCATACGACGCAGAAAAAATGGTCGGGGTCGAGGTGTCCGACCCCCGCGAGGGGCACCCCGCCCTGGCGGACCCCACACCGGACGACGAGTCCGGACGCGGCCTGGCGATCGTGGATGCCCTCGCCGAGGCGTGGGGCGTCCGGGAGCGCATCGTCGGCAAAACGGTCTGGGCCCGGATCCGCCTCTAGCTGCGCTCGGTTGGGTGCGGCGCCGTCTCGCGCCCCCACCTGCCGCCCCGAGAACCACTTCAGCCCACAGAGCAGACGATCTTCACCATGGACACCCGCCGCCGACCAGCACGAGCAAGGCAACTCGCCCGCACACCAGCCCACCTCACCCTGCACATTTCACGATGCACGGGTCTCAATGGACGTGCGGCGCATGCCACGCCGTGCACGACCGCGACCACAACGCAGCACGTAACGTCCTCTTCGAAGGACGCCGAATCGTCGCCACCGGACGGGTGGAGACGCTAACCGCCTGTGGAGTGCCGGTAAGACGGGCACACGTGCCCGCACAGCGCGTTGAAGCAGGAAGCCCCCGGAAGGGTCAGACGACCCAGGCCGGAATCCCTGGACTTTAGGCCAGGGAGCACGTCAACTGTTACGGTGTGTGGCCGGTGACGCCGTACGTGCCGGAGCGCGGGGGCAGTAGGCGGTGGCAAGGCGGCACCTGCGCTCTCACGACGGCAAGGACGGCGTTATGACGGCTCACCAGGCGTCCTCGGCCTCCGAGTGGATTTACCGGCTCACCGCCGACCGCGCGGACACGCGGCCCGCCCCGGCCAGCTCGGCGCAGAGCATCGCCGAGGCCACGGATCGCCTCGGCGCCGAGCCCGTGGCGTGGGCTGTCGCGCTTAGCGACGAGCTCGCCCGGGTCGTGATCCGCGAAGTCCCCGAACTGGGAGGCGGAGCAGGGCCCTTCGATACGCTCCGGATGGGTGCCGAGGCCGCGACGCTGCACGCGCTGCTCCTGCTGGCCGACCCCGAGGCGGATCCAGTGGCCGACCGGACAGTCCCGGAGGAGTCCCTGCTGGGAGACCGTGAGTTCGCCCGGCGACGCCTCGGCCTGGACAAGGTCCTGCGCGGCATTCGCGTCGCACACGCGGCCCTGACGCACGCCCTGATGAACGCGTGCCAGGAATTTGCTCCGCCGTCCGCACGCGCGGAGCAGTTCCGCCGTGTCTCCGAGCTGCTCTTCGACTTCGTGGACACGTTCTCCTCCCGGATGACCGCCGAGTACCTCTCCGAGCACGACCGCTGGGTCACCAGTGGCGCCGCGGCCCGCGAGGAGACTGTGCGCTCGATCCTCGACGGCCGACCGGTGAAGCTGGAAGCCGCGAGCGAACTGCTCACCTACCGGCTGGAGGGCCATCACCTCGCCGTCATCGCCTGGTGCGACAACCCGGCCCCGGACGTCACCGATGACCTCCAGCGAGCGGCGGCCGAACTGCTGCACCAGCGCGGCTGCACGTCGACCCTGGTGCTGCCCATGGGCCGTACGACCGTGTGGGCGTGGGGAGATCCGGGCGCCTCGGCCTCCACGAGGAAGCCCGCCACGGCCGGGTACCCGGACGGCTTCCGCATCGCCTGCGGTTCCGTACGTCAGGCACTGCCGGGATTCCGCCAGTCGCACGAGGACGCCGAGCACGCCGCCCGGATCGCGCACCTCAACCCCGCCGGTACGGGCCCCGTCGTGGACTACCCGGACGTTGAGCTGGCGGCCCTGATCTCCGCCGACCTGCCCGCGCTGCGACGCTTCGTGCGCGACGAGTTGCGGGAACTGGCGGCGGACGACCAGCACGCGGACCGACTGCGGCGGACGCTGCGCATGTATCTGCGCAACGAGCGCAGCCTGAGGGTCGCCGCCGCGCAGTTGCACGTGGCGCGCAATACCGTCACCTATCGGGTCAAGCGCGCTCAGGAAGTGCTCGGGCACGACCTGGCGGTCCGGTTGCCCGAACTGATGACGGCCCTGGAGGCCGCGCAGACGCTGGGCCCTGCCGTGCTCCGGCCGCAGGGAACGGACGCGCCCGCCTGACCGTGCTCCAGCCGCGCCTGCCCGTTCCGGACGACCGTGCCTGACCAGCCGCTCAGATCAGGAACGTGACCTGCTCCTCGATGTGCAGGAGCGCTCGCCCGTACAACTCGCCGGCGATGGCCGGGTTGACCACCGCGTGCCGGCTGCCCGTCTCCTGGTCCCGCCAGATCCGCTGCAGCGGATTGGCCTCGGCGAAGCTGCCGGCGCCCTGAATGCTCAGGAGCAGGTCGAGTGCCTCACGGGAGCGGCGCGCCACATATCCGGTGTCCATGCGCACCCGGGCCCGCGTCTCGAACGGCATGTGCTCGCCGCGGGCCGCCCGGCTGTCGATGTCGTCGGCGGCGCGCATCAGGTGCAGGCGGGCGGTGTCGATCAGCTGGGCCGCCTCGACCAGCTGGATCTGCGTTGACGGGGCCTCCCTGGCGCGCCCGTAGAAGGTGTACGCGATGCCCCGTCCTTGGGCGAGAGAAGCGGTGACCACGTCCATCCCGGCCTGGGCCAGGCCCACCTGCGGGCCGGCAGCACCAGAGCGAGCACCGGGACGAGCGCCGAGCGGTACAGCGCCTCGTCCTTGTGCTCGGTCGGGCAGGTGCCCTCCACGGCCTGGGTCACCGACATGATGCGGTGCGCGGGCACGAACACCTCGTCAGCGACGAGGGTGTTGCTGCCCGTGCCCCGCATGCCGGCCACGTGCCAGGTGTCCTCGATCGTCAGCTCGTCCATTGCGATGAGGGCAAAGCCCTGGTCGGTCTGGTCCCCGGAGACGTCGACGACGGGGATGCCGAGGCACGCCCACCGGGAATGCAGACTGCCCGAGGCGTAGCCCCAGCGTCCGGTGACGACGAGCCCACCCTCGACCGCCTGGCTGGTGGCGCTGGGAGCGAGCACTCCGCACACCCGCGCGTCCGGGTTACCGCCCCACACCTCCTGCTGGGTCCGCTCGGGGTAGAGCCCGACCATCCAGTTGCACACATTGATCAGGGTCGCCACCCACGCCGTGGAGCCGCATCCGCGAGCGAGCTCGGAGGTGACCTCCAGGAAGGTCCTGAAGTCCGCCTCGTGACCGCCAAGCCGCCGAGGCACGGTCAGCCGGAACAGCCCGGCCTCGGACAGGGCGGCGATATTCTCCTCGGCCACCCTGCGGTCCGCCTCGGTGCGAGCGGCGTTCTCCCGCAGCAAGGGCACCAGCGCCGCGGCACTCTCCGTCAACGCCGATGCGGGGGTGGTGGGCGCGGCGGTCGTCTGCGGGTCGGCCGTGCTCGTGGGGCTCGTCGTCATGGGGTCCTCCGGCGGTTCGCGGCGCAAGCGGCGGCGTCTCTCGTGGCAAGGGTCGCTGCCGCGATTCCACGCCGGGCGGGTGTCACTGTCGTATGTCCCGGACCGCAGAGTTCGTCCCGCTGTTTGGGCCGCCGGACCAGTTCGGAGGCATCTTGGCCCGGGGGCCCAGGATCGCGCGCGTGACTTGGGCGCCGAGCCAATGGCAGGCGCGGGCAACCGTGGATTCACTGGGCCGAGACCCGCGCCGCTGACGCTCGCGAGCAAACGCACACGGCGCATCGCCCGGCTCCCGCTCCCCTGGAGGTCGCTGTGTCCGCATCCGCCCTTCCCGCAACGGAGACGCCCGCCCCCGCAACCGACACCGCCGTGCTACGCGGCGTACTCGGCCACGTGCCGACCTCAGTGTGCGTGGTGACCGCCACCACACCGCAGGGCCCGGTGGGCGTCACGGTGGGCAGCTTCACCTCCGTCTCCCTCGAACCGCCTCTCGTGGTTTTCTACTGCGGTCGGCAGTCGGCCAGCGCAGAGGGGATCATCCGCTCGGGGCGCTTCTGCGTGAACGTACTGGCCGAGGACCAGCAGCAGGTGTGCGCGGCGTTCGCCAGCCAGACGGCGGACCGTTTCGCCGTCGGCGACTGGGAGCCGGCCGACCACGCCGGGCCGCGCCTCGGCGGAGCGGCGGCCTGGATCGAGTGCGACGTCGAGGACGACTTCCCCGCGGGCGACCACACGGCGGTGGTGGGCCGGGTGCGGTGTCTGTCCGCTGCCAGCAGGCGCCGCGAACCCCTGATCTTCCACCGCGGCCGATTGGCCCGCCTCGACCGCGCCCCCGCGGCATACACGTGCCCACCCACTCCTTCGCCTGGTGGGACATCTGACATCGCGATCCCGGGTCGTCAACCGAAGGGGGGTGATCGTGGCGACCCGGACGACTGAGCTGCCAGCGAGGCGACGAGGTGCTCGCTCGTGACGCCAAGCGAGCCATCGGCGGAGCGGCCACCGGCCACCAAGGCGTCGCTGGAGGGTTCCGGGCCTTCGTGCGCTGCGGCATCCCGGCTGAGCCGGCCTCACACACTCGTGCCTCGCAATCAACAAGCTGACCCCGCCGACTCGCGACCACAACAGACGCCACGAGTCACAACAGACGCCACGACCACACGCAGGAGACAACGATGAGCATCATCCTGGATCGTCCGAACACCACCGATGCCGCGCGCGAGCTGCGGGCCGACCTCGTCGAGCGCGCCGCGCAGCTGCTGCCCCTGCTCTCCGGCCACGCCGAACAGGCCGACCGGGAGCGCGACGTGCCCGTGGACAACGTGGCCGGCCTCACCAAGTCCGGTCTGCTCTCGATCCTGCGGCCCGCGCGCTTCGGCGGCCTGCAGACGGACACCCGCACGAGTCTGGAGGTCTCCCGTGAGGTCGCGCGGGCCTGCGGCTCGACGGCGTGGGTGACCACCCTGCTCAATGTCTGCGACTGGTACGTGGGTCAGTTCCCCGCCCAGGCTCAGGAGGAGGTCTGGGGCGGCGGAACGGCTGACCTCGACACGCACGTCGCCGGCGTGCTGGCCCCCACCGGCACCGCACGCCCGGTCGAGGGCGGCTTTGTCGTCAGCGGGCGCTGGAGCCCGGCCTCCGGCTCCGCTCACGCCTCGTGGGCGCTACTCGGGGTCTCCCGTCCCGACGCCGAGGGCACGCAGGACGCCACCGGCATCGTGCTCGTGCCGATGGCGGAGCTGACGATCGAGGACACCTGGTTCGTCACCGGAATGCGCGGGACCTCGTCGAACACCCTGCACGCCAGCGCGGTGTTCGTGCCCACCCACCGCTTCCACTCCGCGCCGGACGCGATCGAGGGCCGCTACGCCACCCCCTACGACGGCGAGGCCCTCTACCGGGCGGCCTACGTGCCGGTCTCCGCCCTCGTGCTCGCCGGTCCGCAGCTCGGGCTGGCACAGGCAGCTCTCGATCTGGTGGTGGAGAAGGCCATGCGGCGCCCGCTGGCCTACACGTACTACGCGAGCCAGGCCGAGGCGCCGACAACGCAGCTCGCCGTGGCGCGCGCCGCCTCGCTGGTGGACTCGGCGCAACTGCACGCGTACCGGGCCGCGGCCGAGATCGACGAGGCCGCCGAGTCCGGCGTCTACCCGGACTACGACACCCGCGCCCGGATGCGGATGGACACCGGTGTCGCCATCACGGAGGCCCGCGAGGCGATCCGCATCCTGTGCTCCGTCCACGGTGCGGCGTCGTTCGGCGAGTCCAATCCGCTGCAGCGGATCTGGCGCGACAGCGAGGCGGCCAGTCGCCACGCCCTGGTCAATCCCGAGGTCAGCACCGAGGTCTACGGCAAGGCGCTGCTCGGCGTCCGGGGCACCGTCACCGACCTCGTCTGAGAGTCCCCTGCCGGCTCGGGCAACGCCCAGGAGGAGAACCACATGAATCGGATCGACGTCCACCAGCACCTGCTGCCCCGCGTGTACCTCGACGCCCTCGACGCCCTGGGCACGGACGGGCCGGACGGGGTGAGCTGGTCATCGAGTGTGCTGCCCTCGTGGAGCCCGCAGGGCGCGCTCGCGATGATGGACACGCACTCCATCGGGACCGGTGTGCTCTCGCTCTCCGCGCCCGGTACACACTTCGGCGACGACGCCGCCGCCCGTGAGCTCGTGACGCGCGTCAACGACCTGCATGCCGAACTGGTCAAGGACCGTCCCGACCGCTTCGGGATGTTCGCCGCGGTCCCGCTGCCCGACGTGGACGGCGCGCTGGACGCGATCGCCCACGCCGACGACGACCTGCACGCCGACGGCGTGGTGCTCCTGGCCAACCACCGAGGCACGTACCTCGGCGATCCGGCCTTCGAGCCGGTGTTCGCCGAGCTTGACCGCCGCCGCCTGGTGGTTTTCATCCACCCCGCCGAGTTGCCTGGACCAGGCGTCCCCGGCCTCACCGCGGCGCTGGCCGACTTCCTGCTCGACACCACCCGCGCGGCGTTGAACCTTGTTCTGCACCGCGTGCCCGAGCGTTACCCGAACCTGACGATGATCCTGTCGCACGCCGGCGGTTTTGTGCCGTATGCCGCCGACCGCTTCACCGAACTCGCCAGCTCCAGCCCGCTGTTCGCCTCCGGACTGAGCGAGGACGAGGTCCGCGAGGGCCTGCGCGGCTTCCATTTCGACACCGCGCTGTCGGCCGGACCCAGCGCACTGCCCAGCCTCCTGAGCTTTGCCAAGCCGGGCCACGTGCACTTCGGCTCCGACTTCCCCTACGTCGACGACTCCGGCGTCGGTCGCTTCGCCGGCAAGCTCGAGGCCTACAACACGGACCCCGCCACTCGCGCCTCGATCGACCGCACAGGCGCCGAGACACTGTTCCCCCGCCTCGCCTGAGCCGGGCAAGTGCCGGGGCCACGGGCCACCGAGCGGCTGCTCGGAGCCGTGGCACCGGACGTCAGCGACGCGAGCAGCACCGAGATGCCGACGGGCGAGGGGCCGGGCCCCGTGGCGAGCGGGGCTGGTGGACAAGGGTCTGTCTGACGCTCGCGGATTTCCCTGTTCGTCGTCCATCCCGGTCCGTTCGCTCACCGGCCCGCTCTTCGCGTGCCGGCGGTGGTCGCTGCAAGGACCGTCGTCCGTTCCCTGTCAGGAGTGCTTCCATGCGTATCGCCAACCTCTCCGGCCGCCTGGCCTTGATCGTCGAGGACGGTGCGGTCGATGTCGAGCAGGCCAGCGCCGGCCTGTTCTCCGCCGACCCACAGGCCGTCTACGAGCGCTGGAACGAGTTCTGCTCCTGGGCGGCCGGCGCGGACCTGCCGGCGGGCAAGCCTTTCGAGGCGAGCACGCTGGGGTCTCCCGCGCCCGCCCCTCGCCAGATGCTGGCGATCGGCCTGAACTACCGCGACCACGCCGCGGAGTCCGGGTTCGTCACTCCCGAGGGGTTGCCTCCGGTGTTCACCAAGTACGTCACCAGCATCAGCGGCCCCGTCACCGAGGTGCACCTGCCCCCGGGCGGGCACACCGACTGGGAGGTCGAGCTCGTCGCCATCATCGGCAGCCGCGCTCAAAAGGTGACCGAATCCAACGCCTGGAGCCACGTCGCCGGACTCACGGTGGGGCAGGACATCTCCGAGCGCATCGTGCAGTTGGCCGGCCCCGCCCCCCAGTTCAGCCTGGGCAAGTCCTTCCCCGGCTTCGCCCCCATCGGCCCGTGGCTGGTCACTCCCGACGAGTTCGACAACCCCGGCGACCTCGAACTGCGCTGCGCCATCAACGGCGAGGAGGTCCAGAAGGGCCGCACCCGCGACCTGATCTTCTCGGTTCCCGCCCTGATCGCCGGCCTGTCCGCAGTCCTGACGCTGCTGCCGGGCGACGTCATCTTCACCGGCACCCCAGCCGGCGTCGGTTTGGGCCGAGACCCGCAGCGCTTCCTGGCCGCCGGCGACGAACTCGTGTCCACCATCGACGGCATCGGCGAACTGCGCCAAACCTTCGTCGCCTGACCCGCTGGCCCGACGGACAAAGGAGTCCCTCTCATGGCACTGCACCGCCTCACCTCCATCACCATGGGCGTCCCCAACCCGGCCGAGACAGCCGCGTACTACACCGAGTTCGGCCTGGAACCCGGCGAGGAAGGCTGGTTCGCCTCGCGGGACGCGGGCCGTCAGCTGCGCGTCGTGCACGCCGCCCACCGTCGCCTGATCGAGGTGCGCATCGGTGCCGACACCCGCGACGATCTGGCCGCCGCCGCATCACGCCTGCACCGTCTGGGCGTGGCCAGCGACACTTCGGGTAGCACCCTGACCGCGTACGACAAGCCCACCGGGGTCCGCGCCGTCCTCGAAGTCACCCCCCGCCTCCTGCAGGAACCGATCGCAGCCACCCTCTACAACGGGCCCGGACGCGCTGACCGCACCGACCAGCGCGCCCCCGGTGTACTGCGCACCGACCGCGTCCGCCCCCGCAAGCTCGGCCATGCCGTCCTCGGCACCACCGACTTCGACGCGACCACCGTCTTCTTCCGCGACGGCCTCGGCTTCAAGGCCTCGGACTACATCAAGGGCCACGGGGCGTTCCTGCGCTGCTCCACCGACCACCACAACATCCTGGTCCTGGCCGCCCCGGTCGCCTTCCTGCACCACTCCTCCTGGCAGGTCGACGACATCGACGAGGTCGGCCGCGGTGCCGCCGCCATGCTGGAAGACCATCCCGACCGCCATGTCTGGGGCCTGGGCCGCCATCACGCCGGTTCCAATTTCTTCTGGTACCTCAAGGACCCGGCCGGAAACTTCAGCGAGTACTACTCCGACATGGACTGCGTCGTCAACGACCAGCTGTGGACCCCGGAAGTCCTCGAAGGAGCCAAGGGTCTCTTCAACTGGGGCCCGCCGCCCCCGCCCTCTTTTCTCGCCCCCGAAGACCTCGCCGCGCTCATGACCGGCACCCACAGTGAGACGCGGTAACACCATGAGCAGAGAACCTCAGACCATACCTGTGCACGATGTGGCGATCGTCGGCTTCGGCCCCATCGGGCAGATGCTCGCTCTGCCGCTGGGCGGGGCAGGACACGATGCCATCGCTCTGGAACGCTGGCCCAAGCCCTGCAGCCTTCCGCGGGCGGTCCACTTCGATGACGAGATCGGCCGGATCTTCCAGGCCGCCGGCGTCGGCGAAGACGTTCGCGCGCGATCACCGACCCTGTCCCTGACCATTGAGAGACTCTGTCGGGAATCTTGAGGATGGGCGTCACTTCCCTTGGCGCCACCACAGCGGCCGGGGTAAGTCGCGTGCGTCGAGGTACTGCTGGAATGCTGTGGGAGGGCGGGGCCGGCCATCGAGGCGGTCGTGGATCCACATCGCGGTGGTGCCCTTGGGGTTGGCCGCGCGGGCAACCCGGGCGGTCAGCGGCGGGATCTCGGCTCCGGAGTGAGGTTGGAGGGACACATCGGGCTCCTGGGGAACGAGGGCGGGACGTTCCAACGAGCCTGACGCAACGTCACGATCGTTAACTGCCGTCCTCAAGATTCCCGACAGAGTCACTCAATGCGCCGAAGGCGCGAAACGGCGCCGCAGACGACAAACGACCCCAGCCCGGCACGCGCTCCGGGCTTACTCCAGGACATGCCGCAAATAGCTTCGCGGATCCGCGAGATAACGGCGCCAGTGGTCGACCAGTGCCAGCTCGTTCCAATCCACCCGCCGCATCCCGTGCTCGCCGACCTCGACGATGTCCGCACCGGGCAACGCGGTCAGCAGCGGCGAATGCGTCGCGCAGATGACCTGCCCGCCGTTCTTCACCAACTCATTGAGGTGGCCGATGAGTTCAAGGCAGGAGGCGAAGGAGAGCGCCGCCTCCGGCTCGTCCATGACGTACGGTCCGGGCTGGAGGAACTTGCCCCGGAACGCCGCGAGAAACCCCTCGCCATGGCTGACCGAATGCGGGCGGAAACCCTCCCGGTGCAGCGCGTCCAACGCGGTCTCGGCGCGCAGGAAGAACCCCTTGCGCGCCGACCAACTGCCCAGCATCCGCCGCCCGCGCGGCGCCGCGTCGAAGCGGATCCGCTCACCCAGCGCCGACTTGGGGCGGTGGCTGGCGTATTGCCAGTCGTGCGAGCCGCCGTACGGGTCCAGCCCGAACCCCTCCGCGAGCGCCTCCACCAGCGTCGACTTGCCCGAGCCGTTCTCCCCGACGAGAAACGTCACGGGCGCGGTGAACCGCAGCCCGTCCGCCGGCAACCCCCGCACACACGGCACGGACCAGGGCCACTTCTCCTCCTCGTGCGACCCCGGGTCAATGTGTGCGTACGCACGTTCGATAATCATCGCCCGAGTCTCTCACGTGACGCTCCAGCTCCTCGCGAAGCCGGGCGAGTGTGCGATGCAGCGTGCTTTTGACCGTTCCGGCCGACACGCCGAGGGCGGCGGCCGTCTCCTCCGTGGACATCTGCTCCCAGTACCGCAGCAGGACGACACTGCGCTGCTTCGGGGAGAGCGCCCTCATGAGCTCCATCAGCAGAGCCCGGTCGGCGTGCCGCTCGGTGTCGTCCTCGATGCTCGTGTCCGGCAGCCGCTCAGTGGGGACCTCCTCCAGCTTTCTGGCCCGCCACCATTCGGTCCGAGTATTGATCATGGTCCGGCGCAGATAGGCGTCGGCGAGCTGCTTGTCCGCTATGCCATCCCAGCGGCCGTACGTTCGTGCGAGCGCTGTCTGCAGAAGGTCCTGAGCGTCGAACGGGTCGGCGATCAGGCGCCGGGCAGTGCGCAGCAGAGCGTCGTGCCGATTTCGTACGTATTCCTCGAATTCCAGCGCCTCACCAAGGTGCTCGCGCACGTTCACGTGGGGCTCCTTTCCGCTGCGGGCGGGCGCCCGGCTGTGCCG
>NZ_JBHYVB010000041.1:35044-40670 GCF_042750115.1 Streptomyces sp. NPDC059455 | reverse complement strand
AATCTCCCCCACAAACCCTCTGTCGCCTCTCTCCTCGGGGGGGTGTCTAGTCCGGGTGGGGGGCGCGCGGCGGCGGCGGCGCCCCCCCCCCGCTGCTCCGGGATTGGTGCACGTCGGCCGCGGTCAGATGCCCTTGCCGCAGTACCAGGAGGCGTCGCCCCAGCTGAGGTTGGCGATGCACACGCGGGACTTGTAGCCCGTGTGGTCCCAGTAGTAGCCGGTCGAGTCCTTGTCGCTACCGTTGTCCGGGACGATGTGCTGATCGGAGATCATGTTGTAGGCCCCGCCGTTGTGCTCGCGCTCCAGGATCATGGCGCAGCGGGTGCCGTTCCAGGACTGGACGAGCCCCTGGGCGAACCAGTGACCGTCGGTCTTCTTGGTGTTCATCCAGCCCTTGCAGGCGCCCCGGGTGACAACCGAGTCGGGCTCGTATCCGTCGATGTGGACGCCGTGCCGTGCCGACGCGACGGTCACCGGCCGGTCCGTATTCACGGCGTGAGCCGGAGCCGCCAGTGCGAGTCCGCCGGCCAGGGCCGTAGTCACCGCCGCCAAGGCAATGCTCTTGTGTGTGTTCACGATCTTGTCCTCTCTTCCTGAGCCAGGCCCCGATGGCCGCTGCCGTACGGATGCGGGCGTTGCCCACCCCCGTGGAGCTGCGTCCGTGATGCGTACGGCGCCGCCGTGGGGCGTTGCGCTTTCGAGTTCACCGGGGCCGGAATTGTTCGGCACCCCTGTTCCACCACCCCGATCAATGAGGTCAGGGCCGTGGCAGGTGATGTGCTTGCCGCCGCTTCGGCCGGTGCGTAGCTTGGCGGCGGTCAATCCGCCTCCGGGGGGAGGCGAGAGGGGGGAGTGACCGATGGCGGGGCGTCCTGAGAGCCCGCTGGACCCGAGCGCGGGTCCGGCACAGCGGTTGGCGTCCGAGTTACGGAAGCTGCGGACGGAGGCCGGAAGCCCCACCTATCGAGCCATGGCCGCGCGCACCGGCCACGGGGCGAGCACCCTGTCCGAAGCGGCGGCAGGGGAGCGACTGCCGACCCTCCCGGTGATGCTGGCCTACGTGGAGGCTTGCGGCGGCGACCTCGAGGAATGGGAAGAGCGCTGGCGGCAGGCGACCGCGGAAGAAGCCGCCGAGCCACGCTCCGACGACGCGGCCGAGCCCCCGTACCGGGGGCTGGCCCGGTACGAACCGGACGACGCCGCCCTGTTCTTCGGCCGCGACCAGCTCATCGACGACCTGCTGCACCTGACCGCCCAGCACCGGATCACGGCGGTGGTCGGCGCATCCGGCAGCGGCAAATCCTCGCTGCTGCGCGCCGGCCTCATCCCCCGACTGCGCACCACCGACAACCCTGACTTACGCCCGGCCGCCCTGCGGATCATCACCCCCGGCGCCCACCCCCTGCCCGACCACGGGCGGCGACTCGTTCCGAAAGAGGGCGAAGAGGCGGACACCTGGCTGGTCGTGGACCAGATGGAAGAGCTCTACACGCTCTGCGCCGACCCGGCAGAACGCACCCGGTTCATCGACCGCCTCCTGAACGCCCAGACCCCCGACAGCCGACTGCGGGTACTGATCGCCGTACGAGCCGACTTCTTCGGACACCTGGCCGGCCACCGCCCCCTCGCCGACGCCCTGCGCGACGCCACCCTCCTGGTCCCGCCCATGAACCGCGACGAACTCCGCGAAGCCATCGTCAAGCCCGCCCAAGCCGCACGGCTCATCGTCGAACGCACCCTGACCGCCCGCATCATCGACGAAGTCGACGGCGAACCCGGCGCCCTGCCCCTGATGTCCCACGCCCTGCTGGAAACCTGGCACCGCCGCAAAGGCCGCGCCCTCAGCCTGACCGCCTACGAAGCGGTCGGGGGCATCCACGGCGCCGTCGCCCAGACCGCCGAAGACCTCTATACCGACCTGTCTCCCGACCAGGCCGCCTGCGCCCGCCGGATCCTGCTGCGCCTGGTCACCCCGGGAGAAGGCGCGCAGGACACCAGGCGGCCCGCACCCCGGGAAGAACTGGAGACAGCCACCTCGACCGCTACCGCCACCTCCGCCGCTACCGCCACCTCCGCCGCTACCGCCGCCGTACTGGAGCGGCTGGTGAAGGCGCGACTGGTCATTCCCGACGGCAGCACGGTGCACCTCGCCCACGAAGCCCTCATCGCCGCCTGGCCCCGGCTACGGAAATGGATCGACGACGCCCGCGAACGCCTGCGCCTGCACCGCCAGCTCACGGAAGCCGCCTACAGCTGGCAGACCCTCGGCCGCGATCCCGGCGCGCTCTACCGGGGCACCCGACTCGCCGCCGCCGAGGAAGCCTTCCCCGTCACCGACGCGAACGGCGACCTCACCCCACTGGAAGATGACTTCCTCACCAGCAGCTCCACCGCCCGCCACCACGAAGAGCAGGCAGCCGCCCGCACCACCCGACGCCTGCGCCAGTTCACCACCACCTTGTCGATCCTGCTCGTCCTCGCCCTGACCGCCGGACTGATCGCGTGGCAGCAGTACCGGACCAGCGAGCAACAACGGCACCAGGCGATCACCGCCCAGCACGTTGCGCTCTCCAGACAGCTGGCCGCACAGTCGACCGGCCTTCTGTCATCCAACCCTGACCTGGCCTCTCTCTTGGCGGTCCAGGCATACCGGATCAGCCCCACAAAGGAAGCCAGAGCTGACCTGTTCGCTGTCGCGGATCTTCCCCTCGAACGACGGTTCACCGGGCACACCGACTACGTGTCGTCGGTGGCGTTCAGTCCGGACGGCCGTACTGTGGCCAGCGGCAGCGACGACATGACCGTACGGCTGTGGGATGTGGCGACGGGCAGGCCCCGCACGACCCTCATCGGGCACACCGACACCGTGAACTCGGTGGCGTTCAGTCCGGATGGCCGCACTGTGGCCAGCGGCAGCGACGACAAGACGGTCCGGGTGTGGGACGCGGCGACGGGCAAGCTCCGCGTCACGCTCACGAATACCGACTACCTGTCGTTCGTGGTGTTCAGCCCGGACGGCCGAACTCTGGCCAGCGGCGTGGGAAACGACGCGGTGGGGACGGGCGGGAAGGTCCAGCTGTGGGATGTGGCGACGGGTAGGCTCCGCACCACCCTCCGGAATGCCGACTACACGACGCCGGTGGCGTTCAGCCAGGATGGCCGCACTGTGGCCGGCACCGACGGCACGACCGTGGGGCTGTGGGATGTGGCGACGGGTAGGCTCCGCACCACCCTCGCGAACAACTCCGAGGGTCCGGTGGCGTTCAGCCCGGACCGTCGCACCCTGGCCAGCGAATCGGACGGAAGCGTTCAGTTGCGGGATGTGGCGACCGGCAGGCTCCGCACCACCCTCCGGGACGCTGACTATGCGACGCCTGTGGCGTTCAGCCCTGATGGCCGCAGTGTGGCCGGAGCCGGTGGCGACGGCACGACCGTGCGGTTGTGGGACGCGGCGACGGGCAGGCTCCGCACCACCTTCATCGGGCACACCGATACCGTGAGCTCGGTGGCGTTCAGCCCGGACGGTCACACCTTGGTCAGCGGCAGCGACGACAAGACAGTGCGCCTGTGGCGCCTGACGACCAGCAAGAGGCTGCGCACCACCGTGCACGAAGGAGCCGAAGTGGAGTCGCTGGCGTTCAGTCCGAACGGCCGCGCCTTGGCCGGCGCCGGTGGCGACGCAAGGATTCGGTTGTGGGACGCGGCGACGGGCAGGGCCCGGGCCACTCTCACCAGCCATACCGATGCCGTGCATTCTGTGGCGTTCAGCCCCAACGGCCGCACCCTCGCCAGCGGTGAGGAGAACGGGAAGATTCGGTTGTGGGGTGTGGCGTCCGGTAGGCCCCGCACCAGCCTGCCCGGAAGGGCCGAAGTGGAGTCGGTGGCGTTCAGTCCGGACGGCGGCACCTTGGCCGGCGGCGGCGCCGACCAGGCGATTCGGTTATGGGATCTGGCGTCCGGCAGGCTCCGCGCCACCCTGACCGGGCACACCGCGACGGTGACGTCGGTGGTGTTCAGCCCGGACGGCCGCACTGTGGCGGGCGGTAGCGACGACACGACCGTGGGGCTGTGGGATGCGGCGACCGGCAGACTCCGCAGCACTCTCACGAACATCGATTCCAGTGGGCCGGTGGCGTTCAGTCCGGACAGCCGCGTCCTGGTCAGCGGTGGGATGGACGGGAAGATTCGGTTGTGGAACGTCGCGTCCGGCAGCCCCCGCACCGTCCTGATCGGGGATACCGCCTCTGTGACGTCTGTGGCGTTCAGCCCGAACGGTCGCTTCCTGGCCAGCGGTGACGAGGATGGAAAGATCCGGTTGTGGGACCTGGCGACTGGTAAGCCCCGCGCCACTCTGACCGGGCACACCCAGTCGGTTGGAGCGGTGGCGTTCAGTCCGGACGGCCGTACCCTGGCCAGCGGCAGCGACGACAAAACAGTCCGGCTGTGGGATGTGTCTCTCCCCGACCCAGCCTCCTCCATCAGGAAGGTCTGCCGAGCCGTCCATAGGTCCTTCACCGCAAGTGAAAGGTCGCTCTACCTGCCAGAACAACCCACTGCCCCAGTGTGCCGATCATGAGGCGCGCGACTCGGCTCGGGCGGGCCTCTAGTGGTGAGCCCTATGGTGATGAGGGGTGCGGCCTGGACGGGGTGGGCCGTCTGGCTGGTGGGGAGAGCGTTGATGTCGCGGATCATCCGGGGCCGAGACGATGGCGGAAACAGTGACAAGCTGCCTGGGCAGCCCTACCCCGGCCCGCATCCGCCGCCGACGCCCGACGGTGGGCCCGGTGTGCCGAACCCGCCCAAGGTCGCATGACGTTCGAGGGCATCGCTCGGGCCGAGCGGGCCGCGTTGGGGCGGGTGCTTCTCGGTGCGGGGGTGATGGGGGAGGACTGGGCGCCGACCTTCGCCGCTGTTGACCGGGCCGCGTTTCTGCCGGAGTTGATGTGGCCGTTCGACACGCGGACACAGGGGGCCGTCGCCGTCGACAAGGCCGGGGAGCGGGATGCCTGGTTCGCCGCTGCCGACAGCGATGCGCCCATCGTGACGCAGTGGGACGACGGCGAGCACACCGGTCCCGAGCCGGGGCGGGTGTCGACCAGTTCGTCCTCCATGCCCTCCGTCGTTTACGCCTTGCTGCGGGCCCTGGCCGTGGACGAGGGCATGGCCGTGCTCGACGTGGGCACCGGCACGGGGGAGACGGCCGGGGCGCTGGCGCATCGTTGTGGTGGCCGTAAGGTCACCACGGTTGAGGTGGATCCCGCCGTGTCGCGTCATGCGCGCCAGCGGCTGGGCGCGGCCGGGCTGCGGCCGGATGTCGTGCTCGGTGACGGCGCGAAGGGCTGTGCGGGCAACGCACCGTATGACCGGGTCCTGGCCACCGTCGGCCTCCGGGAGATCCCCGGAGCGTGGATCGAGCAGACGCGGCCCGGGGGCCTGACCGTCGCCCCCTGGGGCACGCATTACACCCATGCGGACGCCGTGGCCCGGCTGGTGGTGCGCCGGGACGGGACGGCGTCGGGGCGTTTCACCGGCCCCGTCGAGTTCATGAAGTTGCGCGGCCGGCGGGCGTCGCCCCCCCCCCCCCCACCGAACGCCAATGCCGAGGGCGGGGGCGCCGATAATTACT
>NZ_JBHYVB010000041.1:13690-35034 GCF_042750115.1 Streptomyces sp. NPDC059455 | reverse complement strand
GGCGGGGGGGCGCGGGGGGGGGCGCGCGGCGGGGGGGGGCGGGGGTGGTGTAGACCCCCGCCCGGGGGGGCGGGGGGGGGGGGCGGGGGGGGCGCCCCCCCCCCCCCCCCCACGACCGTTACGTCATGGACGAGGGCGGTGGCGCCGATATGTCCGGCACTGGCATCCCCGAGGGGGAGTTCATCGCGCCGCCGTATTCCGCTCTCCCCTTCGTGCTGGGGCTCCGGGTACGGCATTGCGTGCAGGTCGTGGCCGTCCCGCAGGAGGGCGCGCGAGCCGTGTGGTTCTACGGGCTGACCGACCGTTCCTGGGCGTGCGTCGTGTTCCGTGAGGGGGAGGCGGAGGCGCGGGTCTGGCAGGCGGGGGAGCGTCGGCTGTGGGACGAGGTCGAGGCCGCGTACGGGTGGTGGGTCGGTCATGGCAGGCCGGACCACGCCCGCTTCGGCCTTACGGTCGGGCCGGGCCCCGCCGGTCAGCGGGTGTGGCTGGACGATCCGGCCGACTCCTGGTCCCCGTAGCCCGGTCGGTTCCTGGTCCGCTTGGCCCGGTCGGTTCCCGGGCCGCGTAGCCCGGTCGGTTCCCGGGTCCCGTAGTGCCGAGCGCGTCCCGTCGCGCT
The DNA here is from genome assembly GCF_042750115.1 of Streptomyces sp. NPDC059455. Classification (NCBI taxonomy): domain Bacteria; kingdom Bacillati; phylum Actinomycetota; class Actinomycetes; order Kitasatosporales; family Streptomycetaceae; genus Streptomyces; species Streptomyces sp. NPDC059455. Next base: position 34,418 of record NZ_JBHYVB010000041.1, on the reverse strand, counting down.
CCTGGCGAACTGATGGGTCACCGTAAGCGGAATCGATCCGTCCTGGTAACCCGCTGTCCGCCGGGTCGCGGGGGCGCTGTGCCACGCTTGAAGCCGGTTCGCGCGCATGGTGCGGGCCGGTGACGCGAAGTGAGGGCGCGGCGTGCAGAAGCCCCGATGGAAGACCGTGGGGGGAACCCTGCTGCGGGTGGCGGCGGTGTGGGCGGTGTCCACGCTCACGATGCTGGCGCTCGCCGGGATCCTCCCCGACTTCTCCTTGAAGTCAGGTGACGGTGACACCGCGACGCAGATCGCCATCACGGCGGCCAGCGGCGCGGGGGCCTTCGGGGTGCTCAGCGCGCTGGTGTGGCCGCTGCTCGTACGGGCGTTGCTGCTGATGCCCGCGTTGGTGCTGGGGCTCCTGGTGTTCGTGCTCAACGGCTCGATGCTGCTGATCGCCCTCAGTGTGAACCCGGACGGGCGCGGCGCCGCCGAGCCGGAGACCGCCGTCGTGGTGGCGGCCGTGATGTCCGCCGCGTCGTCGGCCACGAGCACCTTCCTGACCGTGCGGGACGACGGCGCCTACCGGCGGCGGCTGGCGCGGCTGGCCGTGCGGCGCAGGCGGCGGCTCGGTGAGGACGGGGGGAGCGACGAACCCCCGGGGACGGTGTTCCTGCAGCTCGACGGGGTGGGGCACGCGGTGCTCCGGGAGGCGTTGCGGGAGCGCGAGAACCGGCCCCCGGGGATGCCCACCGTCGCGGGCTGGCTCCAGAGCACCCACAAGGTCACGCCCTGGCGCACCGACTGGTCCAGCCAGACCGGCGCCAGCCAACTCGGCATTCTGCACGGCTCCAACGAGGACGTGCCCGCCTTCCGCTGGTACGAGAAGAAGACCGGGGAGGTGATGGTGAGCAACCGGCCGACCAGCGCGGCGGTGCTCCAGCGCCGCGCCGCCGCCCGGGCGAGACACGACGGACTCCTCACGGTGGACGGGGCCAGCCGGGGCAACCTCTTCACCGGCGGCGCCGATCAGCTCGCGCTGGTCCTCTCGGTCGCGGCGCGGCGCGGTAAGCACAACCGCTCCCGCTCCGGCTACTTCGCGTACTTCGCCGACCCCGCCAACGCCACCCGCACCGCCGTCTCATTCCTCGCCGAGGTGGTCCGGGAGATCTGCCAGTCCACCCGCGCCAAGCTGCGCCGCGAGACGCCCCGGGTGAAGCGGGGCGGGCTGTATCCGTTCATCCGGGCGTTCGCCACCGTCGTGGAGCGGGACGTCGTGGTGACGGCGGTGATGGGGGACATCCTCTCCGGCCGTACCGCGATCTACGCCGACCTCGTGGCCTACGACGAGGTGGCCCACCACTCGGGGCCGCGCAGCCGGGACGCCCGGCAGGTGCTCGCCCGGCTCGACCGCTCCATCGCGCTGATCGCCAAGGTCGCCGAACACGCCCCGCGCGACTACCGCATCGTGCTGCTGTCCGACCACGGGCAGAGCCCCGGCGAGACCTTCGCGGGGGCGTACGGGCTGAGGCTGGAGGACCTGGTGCGGGCCGGCTGCGGTCTGCCCGTCTCGCGGCGGGCCGGGCGGACCCCGAGCGGGGCGGAGGCCCGCGAGGCGGGGCGGGCGGCGCTGCACCGTCCGGAGAAGCCCGGGGTGGACGGGGACGGGTGGTGCGGGGGGCGGGAGGCCCCCGCCGATGTCGCTGACGACGGTAGCGCCGGTGACACCGCCGTTTCCGATCCCATCGTGCTCGCCTCCGGGAATCTCGGCCTGATCTCCTTCCCCGACGTACCGGGGCGGATGAGCCGTGAGCAGATCGACGCCCGCCACCCCGCGCTGCTGCGCACACTCGCCGACCACCCCGGCGTGGGCTTCGTGCTCGTACGGTCCGAGGCGCACGGCGCGGTGGTGCTGGGCGCGGACGGGGCCGAGCACCGGCTGGACACCGGGGAGGTCTTCGGGGCGAGCCCGCTCACGCTCTTCGGGCCGGGCGCCGAGAGCGCCGTACGGCGCACCGCGCACTTTCGGAACACCCCCGACATCATGGTCAACTCCGCCTACGACCCGGCGCCCGGCACGGTGCACGCCTTCGAGGAGCAGATCGGCTCGCACGGCGGCCTCGGCGGGGAGCAGGGGCACCCCTTTCTGCTGTGGCCGGCCGGGCTGACCCCGCCGGTGGCGGCCGGGGAGGAACTGGTCGGGGCCGAGCGGGTGCACCAGGTGCTGCGGCGCTGGCTGGAGGAGGCGGACGGGCCCCAGGTGCCGGAGGAGGAGGCGGCGACCGCCCCTGCGGAGGTGGCGGCGGCAGAGGCCCCGGCCGCCCCGGAGGCGTCGGCGGCGCGGACCCCGGCGGAGGCCGAGGTGCCCGCCGAGCCACGGCCGACCAAGGCGCCCGACGTCACGACGGCGGGCCTGGAGAGGGCCCCTACGGTCACGTCGGCGGGCCCCGCCGTCACGGCCGACAGCACCGTCTGAACGCACCGCGCCCGTATCGGGTGTAAGCAAGAAGTATGCGCGTTTCGCCCGACCTCACCCGCATCGGTGGGGAAACGCGGTCGAGCAGGGCGCTCTTCGCCGTCCCGCTCGTGATCATCCTGGCGGTCACGGTGATCGACCTCACCTCGCCGCCGACCGTCCACCTCGGCCCCTTTCTGATCGCGGCACCCGCGATCACCGCGTCCTTCGCGGGCGCGGGCGGGACCGCCGTGATCGGAGCCCTCGCCGTGGGGGCTCAGATCATCATCGGTGTGTTGCAAGGCGGTCTGTCGACCGCCAACCACGAGGCGCAGATCGTCGTCCTGATCGTGATCTCGGGGCTGGTGACCAGCTTCCGCTACGCCACCGACCGGCACCGGCGCCGGCTGAGCCAGGTGCGCTCAGTGGCCGTGGCGGCGCAGGAGGTCCTGCTGCGGCCGCTGCCCGAACGGATCGGGGAGCTGAGGATCGCCTCGCTGTATCTCGCGGCCGACGAGGAGGCGCAGATCGGCGGCGATCTGTACGCGGCCGTCCGCACCGAGGGCGCGACCCGGCTGGTCATCGGGGACGTACGGGGAAAAGGGCTGGCCGCGATCGGTGATGCCGCCGTGCTGATCGGGGCCTTCCAGGGGTCCGCGTACCGCAATCTCTCGCTGCCGGGCATCGCCGCCCACCTGGGCAGCGCCATGTGCTGGAACTGGCGCCACGTCGGAGGTGATGAGCGGCATTTCCTGGAGTCCTTCGTGACCGCCGTGGTGCTGGACGTCTACGACGACGGCCCGGTGGCAGGGATGGTGAACTGCGGCCACCCTCCACCACTCCTGCTCCACAAGGGCGAGATCGCCACGCTGGACGTGGACGAGCCCGCGGTGCCGCTGGGCCTCGAGGAGCCGAAGGAGCGGGACTACCAGGTCGAGATGTTCCGCTTCGAGTACGGCGACCTTCTGGTGCTGCACACCGACGGCGTCGTCGACGCCCGGAACGAGAGCGGCGCCTTCTATCCGCTCCCGGAACGGCTCGCGGGCTGGAAGGGCGGCGGCCCGCAGTCGCTGGTGGACTATCTCCACGCCGATCTGCTCCGGCACACCGGCGGGGTCGTCAACGACGACGCCGCCATCGTGGTGATCGCCCGCTGCGCCTGAGCCGCCCCGGCTGAACCGCCACGCCTGAGCCGCCCCGGCTGAACCGCCGCCCGCTCCCGGTTTACCCCCTCGCCTCCGTGATCCGGACGCGCTCCCCCTGAGCCGAGGCGGCCTCCGGCGCCCGCCGGGACCACCGGCCCGCGATGATCGCGCACACCATCAGCTGCAGCTGATGGAAGAGCATCAGCGGCAGGATCACCGGCCCGGCCGCGTCCCCGAACAGCACCGCGGCCATGGGCAGCCCCGTGGCCAGCGACTTGTTGGAGCCGCAGAAGACGATGGTGACGCGGTCCTCCCGGCGGAAGCCCAGCCGCCGCGCGGTGAACGACGTCGTGGTGAGGGCCAGCCCCAGCACGGCCGCGGCCAGCCCCAGCAGCGCGAGCAGCCGGGCCGGGGTGATCTGGTTCCAGATCCCCTCCGTCATGCCCCGGCTGAACGCCGTGTAGACCACGAGCAGGATCGAACCCCGGTCCAGCAGGGCGAGCACCTTCTTGTGACGGCCGATGAACGGCGCGGTCCAGCGGCGCAGCGCCTGCCCGGCGAGGAAGGGGAGCAGCAGCTGGGTGGCGATGGCCAGCAGCCCATCGGCCGAGAAGCGGACATCCGAGCCGATCAGCCACGCCGCGAGCAGCGGGGTGACGATCATGCCGAGCAGGCTGGAGTACGTCCCCGCGCAGATCGCGGCCGGGACATTGCCCCGGGCGGTCGAGGTGAGGGCGACCGACGACTGGACGGTCGAGGGCACCACACACAGGAAGAGCAGACCGGTGTAGAGCTGGTCGGTGAGGAGGAACGGGGCGAGGCCGCCCGCGGCCAGCCCCAGCAGCGGGAAGAGCACGAAGGTGCTCCCGCCCACCACCAGGTGCAGCCGCCACTGCCGCAGCCCGTTCAGCGCCTCGCGGCTGGACAGCCGCGAACCGTAGAGGAAGAACAGCAGCCCGATCGCGATGTCCGCGGCATCGCCGACGGCCGTGGCCGCCGCCCCGCTCGCGGGCAGCAGCGCCGCCAGCGCGACCGTCCCGAGAAGGGCGGCGACATAGGGGTCCACCGCCCTCCCGAGCCGGCCCGGCCACGACAGTGGCCAGGACCTCCGTCTCACATCAATCACCGCCCCCGGCCTGCCACGGCGGGTGGCCGATCTGCGGCAGCACCGGATCCGCGCCGGTGATATCACCGGCCAGGACGTCGATGGCGCCTCCGCCCCCGTCGTGGTCGCTGCCCGCCGTGCCACGGCTCAGCAGCAGGGTGTTGAGGGTGCGGTCGACCTCCAGCCAGGAGTCGGCGCCGGAGTTGTCGATGACCAAGAGGCCGTTGTGCTGGTCGGAGGCCGGTGCGGCCTCCTCCGGTTCGCCGTCCTCGTCGTGCGGGGTGCCCGTGGGCGGCGGCGCGGCCTTGGCGGGGGCCGCGGGGCCCGCGCACAGCACGCTCGCGGCGGCCGCGAGGAGGAGCCCCGCCGTGGACGGACGGATCGTAAGGATGTCCTTGCGGGGCTTACGGCGCCGGCCGGGGCCGGGCCCGAGGAAGGTCGAGGACATGCGCGCGACCCTCGTCATCCGACCCTGACGGGCTGACGGTCCCCGTGGTGCCTGCTGATGTTCTTCTCCAGCAGCTCCGTGGCGCCCTTGACCCCGATGGCCCCGGTCTCCCGGGTGTCCGGCAGCCGCCCGTCCGCCGTCTTGAGATCGCTCAGCGCCCCGTCGATCGCGCCATGGGCGGCGAACAGGCACGGAGTGCTGTAGATGGCGACATCCACCCCGAGTTCGGACAGCTCGGACAGCGAGAGCCGCGGCGACTTCCCGCCCGCGATCTGATTGAACAGCAGCGGCTTGTCGCCGATGACCTTACGGACCTTGCGGATCCACTCCACACTGCGCACCCCGTCGACGAGGACGACATCCGCGTCGGTCTCGGCCAGCGCGGCCGCGCGCCGCAGGATCTCGGACTCCTCGGTGGCGTCCGTACGTGCCACCACCACCAGGTCCGTCCTGCTGTTCAGCACCAGCTGGAGCTTTTCGAGATACTCCTCGAGCGGCAGGATCAGCTTGCCGTCGGCGTGGCCGCAGCGGCGCGGGCGCCGCTGGTCCTCCAGGATCACCCCGGAGGCCCCGGTGCGCTCCAGCCGCTGCACCACATGGCAGGCGACCTCGGGGTCCACATAGCCGTCGTCGATGTCCACGAGCAGATGTTGTTCGGGGAAGGCCAGCCGCAGCCGCTCCACGAAGGCGAGCATGTCGGGCCAGGCGATGAAGCCGATGTCGGGAAGCCCGTAATGCGATGCGGCGAACCCGAATCCGGATACGAAGAAGCCGTTGTAGTGCCGTGCGGCGATGGACGCCGAGTACATGTCGTAGATGCCGATGAGAGGAGTCGTAGGGGAGGAACTGATGGACTTTCGGAGGGCATTGCCGTAGAGCATGATGTCCCCTTGAGTTCGGCGCCTTTCGGCGCTGCGTGACGGGTTGTGTGATTGTGTGGATAGGTCTGGCGAAGGCCAAGTTTCGGTAAAGCAACCCGCCGGGTGTCCCTGAAGATGCCTGCCCCGGCTCGGGCCGGGGTCGAACGTTCCTTGAGCGCCGTGGTCCTCGTCCTGGGTGGTCTGCGACACGCCGGGCATGCCGCGGCGGTCGCCGGGTATGCGCAACAAGCCTGTCCACTGAAAAGAGTTGCTTGTGCCTGTCCAAACCGATGCCGAAGCCCCTGCGTCCGCGCCCTCCCGGCACCGCCTGCTCTGGCGTGCCGTCCAGCGACGCAAGAACCCTCCACTGCGTCGGAGCGACATCACGGTCACCGAGGAGAAGACCGTCCGGAAAGCGGTGAAGGCCGCCGCGCTGGGAAACGCCATGGAATGGTTCGACTTCGGGATCTACAGCTATCTCGCGGTCACCATCGGTAAAGTGTTCTTCCCGTCCGGCAATGGCACGGCCCAGGTGCTCTCCTCCCTGGCGACTTTCGCGGTGGCCTTTCTGGTCCGTCCGGTGGGAGGTTTGTTCTTCGGCCCGCTGGGCGACCGGATCGGCCGTAAGAAGGTGCTGTCCTTCACCATGATCATGATGGCGTCCAGCACACTCGCCATCGGACTCATCCCCGGCTATGCCGCCATCGGCTTCTGGTCGCCCGCGCTGCTCATCCTGTTCCGTATGCTCCAGGGTTTCTCCACCGGCGGGGAATATGGCGGCGCCTCGACCTTCATCGCCGAATACGCGCCCGACAAGCGCCGTGGCTACTACGGCAGCTTTCTGGAGTTCGGCACGCTGATCGGCTACACCTCGGCGGCCGGACTGGTGACCATCCTGACCGTGACGCTCACCGACTCCTCGATGGATTCCTGGGGCTGGCGCATTCCGTTCCTGGTCGCCGCGCCGATCGGGCTGGTCGGTCTGTATCTGCGGCTGAAGCTGGATGACACCCCCGCGTTCCAGAAGCTGGAGGACGAGGGCTCCACCAACGCGGCCGAGCGCGAAAGCCTGCCGTTCTGGCGGGTGTTCCGCACCCAGTGGCGCGCGATGGCGCTGTGCATCGCGCTGGTCGCCGCGTACAACATCACCGACTACATGCTGCTGTCCTATATGCCGACGTATCTGTCGGACACCCTCCACTACAGCAGCACCAGCGCCCTGGTCTCGATCATCATCGTGATGCTGGTGCTGATGGCGGCCATCACCTTCGTCGGCCGGTTCTCCGACCGCATCGGCCGCAAACCCGTGCTGATGGCCGGCTCGGTCGGCTTCCTGGTGCTCGCCGTGCCGTGCTTTCTGCTCATCAAGCAGGGCGGGACCGTCCCGGTCTTCGCCGGGCTGCTGCTCCTGGGGCTGTGTCTGCTGCCGTATGTGAGCGTGATGTCCGCCTCGCTGCCCGCGCTCTTCCCGACGAATGTGCGCTACGGCTCGCTCTCCATCGCCTTCAACATCTCCGTCTCGCTCTTCGGCGGCACCACGCCGCTGGTGACCGAGGGCCTGATCAGCAGCACCGGGGACGATCTGATGCCCGCCTACTACACGATGCTCGCGGCGGTCGTCGGCATCGTCGCCGCCGCGGTGATGAAGGAGACGGCTCGTAAGCCGCTGGAGGGCTCGCCGCCCGCCGTGGCCACCAAGGAGGAGGCCATCGCGCTCGTGGAGTCCCAGCGGTCCTGAGTCACCCGGCCTCCATTACCCGGCCTACCTCGGCCTCCATTACCTCGGCGGTAATCGACCCCCGCGCACGGCGGCGGCAGGGTTGAGGCATCGGGTTCCGGGCCGGCGCCCTCCGGTCCGGGATCCGTTCCCACCAGGGGATTTCATGGAGGAGTGACCAGATGACGCAGTACGACACCGCCGTCGCCCGCTACTTCGAGGCATGGAACGCCACCGGCCCCGAGGCCCTCGCCAAGGCGGTGGTCGCCGCCTGGACCGAGGACGGCGGCTACACCGACCCGCTGGCGCAGGCGCGTGGCCATGAGCAGCTGGCCGCCGTCATCGCCGAGGCCCGGGAACAGTTCCCCGGCCATGAGTTCCGGCTCACCGGCGCCGTGGACGGCCACCACGACATGGCCCGCTTCACCTGGGAGCTGGTCTCCACGGCCGACGGCTCCGCCCCGGTCGCCGCGACCGATGTGATCACCCTGGCCGAGGACGGCCGGATCCGCTCCGTCCTCGGCTTCCTGGACCGGGTCCCCACGAGCGGCTGAAACCGCGTCCCTACGAGCGGCTGAAACCGCGTCCCTACGGCCGGCTGAACCGGCCCAGGGCGGCGGCGGTCTCCGGGTCGGCCGGGAGGAAGGTCTCGATGGCCAGCTCGGAGACCGTGACGTCCATGGGGGTGTTGAAGGTCGCGATCGTCGAGATGAACGACAGCACCTCCCCGCCGTGCTCGATCATCATCGGCAGCGCGAAGGGCGGAGTGTCCCCGGCGGTCGCCGTCTCCCGGCCGCCGGTCCCGGGCAGCGGATAGGCCACCACCTCGTCGTACAGCGCGCGCAGCGGCGTGGAGCGCATCAGCGCCAGCTGCCGGTCCATCTGGTCCAGCAGATGGCCACGCCATTCGCGGAGGTTGCGGATGCGCGGGGCGAGCCCCTCGGGGTGGAGGGTGAGGCGCATCGCGTTCAGCGGGGGCCGCAGCAGATGCTCCGCCACCCCCTCCAGGAGCGCCGCGATGCCCCGGTTGGCCGCCAGCACCTCATAGGTGCCGTCCACCACCAGCGCCGGATACGGCTCATAGCCGGTCAGCAGCCGCTCCAGGGAGTCGCGCAGGGCGCTCATCGACGGGTCGTCCACCGACCGCTCCGGATAGTGCGGGGCGTAACCGGCGGCGATCAGCAGGGCGTTGCGCTCGCGGACGGGGACGTCGAGGTGGTCGGCGAGCCGGAGCACCATCTCCTGGCTGGGCCGCGACCGGCCGGTCTCGATGAAGCTGATGTGGCGGGCCGAGGAGTCGGCGCGCAGCGCGAGCTCCAGCTGGCTGATCCGGCGGCGGTCCCGCCACTCGCGCAGCAGTGTGCCCACCCGGGGCGGCGCGGCAGTCGTCATGACCTGAAGGTAACCGACGCCGGGCGGGGCCCATGGCAGGGTGGAAGGGCCACCGGTCACCCGCGACGAAGGGATGTGTCATGGCGGTCGAGCCGCTCACCGACCAGGAGATCCGACGACGTCTGGAGCAGCTGCCCGGCTGGTCGTTCGCGGACGACCAGCTCTCGCGGACATATGTGTTTAAGGGCCATCCACAGGCGGCCGGGATGGTGGCGGAGATCGCCACCATCCAGGAGGAGCTCGACCATCACTCCGACCTCACCCTCGGCTACAACAAGGTGGGCGTCACGGTGAACACCCACAGCGTCGGCGGCAAGGTGACCGCGCTCGACTTCGAGCTCGCCGGCCGGATCGAGGAGATCGCCCCGCAGCACGGCGCCCGTGCCGACTAGGGGGGTGTCCGGCGGATCTTGGCCCCTGCGGCGGGCTGTTCCCCTCCCCGCCCCTTCCCGACACCTGACGATATGCGGCTCCGCCGCGTGGTCCGCCGGACACCCCGTAGACCGGCCGGCGGCCCCGGTGTCACCCCCGGGCGTGCCGGAAGCGGGCCAGCCCCGCCTGGAGGTCCACGATCGGGTCCGGGTAGTCCAGCCGGTCCCGCTCGGCCTCCGGCAGCCGCCAGGGCGTATGGACGCCGGAGCCGGTCACCGCGGCCAGCTCCGGCACCCAGCGCCGCACATACGCGCCGTCCGGGTCGAACCGCCGGGCCTGCGCCAGCGGATTGAGGACCCGGTTCGGGCGGGTGTCGGTGCCGGTGCCCGCCGCCCACTGCCAGTTCAGCTGGTTGTTGGCCACATCCCCGTCCACCAGCAGCTCCAGGAAGTGCCGGGCGCCGATCCGCCAGTCCTGGTAGAGCGTCTTGGTGAGGAAGCTCGCCACCAGCAGCCGCGCCCGGTTGTGCATCCAGCCCTCGTGGCGCAGCTGCCGCATCCCCGCGTCCACCAGCGGATAGCCGGTGCGCCCCGCCTTCCAGGCCGCGACCTCCGACGCGTCCTCGCGCCACCGGTCGCCCCGCGGACGGTAGTCGGCGTACGAGGCGTCCGGCCGGGCGGCCAGCACCTGGTGGTGGAAGTCCCGCCAGGCCAGCTGCCGTACGAAGGCGTCGGCGCCCGCGCCGCCCGCCTCCCGCGCCCGGTGCACCAGCTCCACCGGGGACAGACAGCCGAAGTGCAGATACGGGGAGAGCCGGGAGGTGGCGTCGCCCGCCAGATCGTCCTGCCGGTCGGCGTAGCTCCCCAACCCCGACCGCCACCAGGAGCGCACACGGCGGCGGCCCGCCGTCTCCCCGCCCTCAGGCAGCCCGGGGGAGGGGCTGCCGGAGGCGAGCGAGGTGACCGTCGCCACCGGCTCCGAGCGCAGCCCGGACGGCACGCTCACCGTGCGCGGCGCGGTGAGCGGCCTGCGCTGCCCGGCCCGCTGCCAGGCGCGGAAGTACGGGGTGAAGACCGCGAAGTGGTCCTTGCCCGCCGGGGTCACCTCGCCCGGCTCCACCGCCGTCACCACCGCGCCGTGCACCCGCAGCCGCCGTCCGTCCGCCTCCAGCGCCTCGCGCAGCCGCCGCTCGCGGCGGGCGGCGTAGCCGCTCACCCCGCCCGCGATATGCACCTCGTCCGCGTCCGCCTGCCGTGCCGCCCGCAGGATCTCCGCCACCGCGTCCCCCCGGCGGACCACCAGCCGCCCGTCGCGCTCGCGCAGCCCCGCGTCGAGATCGGCCAGGGCGTCCGCGAGGAACGCCACCCGGTTGGGGACCGCGAACCCCGTCCGGGCCAGGCCACGGTCCACGACGAACAGCGGCACGACCCGCTCGGCGGCGCGCAGCGCGGCGCGGAGCACGGGGTTGTCGGACAGCCGCAGATCGGAGGTGAAGACGGAGAGGGACGTGCTCATCCCTCTCCCTTACCCCACCCGGCCCCGCGGATCGGCGGCTTCGCGCCCCGTATCACCCGATGTCATCTGATAACGGCCGATGTGGTCCGCTCACGCCGAGGGGAACGTCAACAGGACCAGCGGATCGCTCGTCGGGGCCTTCGACCCTCCGGCGGGCTCGACCGTCACCCCCATGGCCGACGCCTTCCCGACCGCGCCGCTCATGACCGCCGCCGTGTTCCGGCCCGAGGAGTCCATCAGACCGGCCGGGCGCATCGTGCCGCCGTCGCTGAACCACAGCTGGTAGATCCGCCCGGCGGGCGGCTCGGGCAGCCCCGAGGCGAGGAACACCGCCTTGTTCAGCCCGCGTGAGACCACCACCGTGCCGGTCGAGCCGTCCGTCATCCGGCCGCTGCGGCTGTGCGCGTCGGGCGCGGCCAGCACCTGGGTCATCTCCTCCGCCTGGGCCACCCGCTGCTCGGAGCGGCGGGCGGTGTCGCGGGCGTCGGACGCTTGCCGGTACTGCCACACCGCGGCCCCGCCGCACAGGGCGGCAGCGGCCACACAGGCCGCCAGCGCGAAGTTCATCGCCCGCCGCCCGGTGCGCCGCCGGGGGCCCGCGTGGGACTCCCGGGCCTCCCGCGCCGCCACCCGGGGCGGCTCCTGGCGGACCGTGGCGATCCGCCGCAGCACATCGTCCTTCATCGTCGGCGGCGGGGTCAGGGACGTGGCCACCGCCAGCTTGGCGGCGGTCTCCCGCAGCTCCCCAACCTCCTGACGGCAGGCGTCACAGATCGCCAGATGCCGCTCGAACTCGCTCAACTCCCGCCCCGAGAGGGCGTTCACCGCGTACGCCCCGGTCAAGGTGTGCAGATCCGCTCTGGTCATGCGCCGACCCCCATGCAGTCCCGGAGCCGGATGAGCCCGTCCCGGAGTCTGGTCTTCACGGTCCCGAGCGGCAGCGACAGCAGCTCCGCCACCTCACGGTAGGAGCGGCCCCGGTAGTAGGCGAGCGTCACCGACTGCCGCTGCAGCTCGGTCAGCGTCCGCATGCACCGGCGCACCTGCTCGCGCTCGAGCCTGGCCTCCACCTGCTCGGTCACCTCGTCGAACGCCGGGGTACGGGACAGCAGCGCGGCGCGCTCCTCGCGGTCGGAGGCGGCCTGCGCCGAGCGCACCCGGTCCACGGCGCGCCGGTGCGCCACCGTCATGATCCAGGACATGGCGCTGCCCCGGCCCGGTTCGAACCGCGCCGCGGACCGCCACACCTCGACCAGGACCTCCTGTGTGACCTCCTCGGCCTGGGCCGGGTCGCGCAGCAGACTGCGCGTCAGCCCCAGGACCGGCCCGCTGACGGCGTCGTAGAGGGCCGCGAACGCGTTCTGGTCCCCCCGGGCCACCATCTGGAGCAACTCTTCGAGGTCCGGTCCGCGCGCGGCGGGTCCGCCGATATACACGGGTTCTCTCACGGGCCGTCCTTCCGGGAATGATGCGGCGCACACGGAGGTGTCGTACCTCATTCGTCGCCCGGACGGGTGCGGATTGGTCAAGGTGCTCCGAACACATCAAGGTGTGCCGGTGAACGTCGAGGAGTGCCGGTCACGTCGAGGAGCGCCGGACACGCGTGAGGCCGCCGCGGTCCGCTCGACCGCGGCGGCCTCCGCGCCCCGGCCTCAGCCGGTGGTGAGGGTGAGCCCGTAGGTCGTCAGGATCGGGTTCACCGGCTGGTAGTACGTCGTGCCGCCGACGGTGCAGTTGCCGGAGCCGCCGGAGGTGACGCCCTGCGCCTCGCTGCCCGAGATGAACGAGCCGCCGGAGTCACCCGGCTCGGCGCAGACATTGGTGCGGGTGACCCCGCTGACCGTGCCCTGGGGGTACTGCACGCTGGTGTCGTGCTGCTGGATGGTGCCGCAGTGCCAGCCGGTCGTCGAGCCGGAGCGGCAGACGGACGAACCCACCGGCGCTTCCTGGGAGCCGGCGACGGTGACGTTGGTGCCCTCGGGGCCGATCACCCACGGCTGCGGGGTCCAGTCGGCGTTGGTGGCCACCCACGCGTAGTCGTTGCCGGGGAAGCTGGAGCCCTGGAAGGTGCCCTGCGCCACCCGGTTGAAGCCGGCGGTGGTGTCGCCCTGGCTGCCGCAGTGGCCGGCGGTGACGAAGCCGTTCTGCTCGGCCTTGGTCACCGAGAAGCCGATCGAGCAGCGGGCGGCGTCGTTGATGTAGAACGCCTCCCCGCCGCGCAGGTCGTACAGCGGGCTCGGCCGCTCGGCCGACTCCACGATCCGTACCACCTCGCGGTCCGCGCCGCTCGCGGCGACGAAGGCGGCCGCCTCGGTGGGCTCGGCCGACTGCACCACGACGCTGTTGGTCTTGACGTCCACGTACCAGGCGGAGGCGACATCGGCGGCCGGGGGGCGCTCGGCGGCGGTGCGGTCCAGGGCCTGCTTGGCGTCGACGAGGGCCTTGAGGTTGTGCTTGACGACGGCGGGCTTGGCGCCGCCGGCCGTGATGGTGGCGCTCTGCTCCTTGTCGGTGGTGGCCACGGTGAGTTCGGCGGTGTTGCCGGACACCCACGCGCCGCCATAGGAGCTGCCCAGGCTCTTGCGCAGCCCCGGTTCGGCCTCTCCGGCCCGGTACTCATTGGATATCCGCATCCGCGCCTCATCGGCCGTCAGGCCCAGATCGCGCTGCATCGAGGCCAGCATCTCGGGGGGCACCTCCCTCCGGGGGCGGGGGGAGGGTTCACCGGGGTCGGCCACCGCGGGTATGCCGCTCCCCAGGAAGAGGGCGGCTATCGCGACGGTGCAACCGGCGGCCAGCTCAAGGCCGTGACGGCGTCTGCGGGACATCTTCGGTCTCCTCGGCTAGGAATATGGTCACGCTGTGTGCCCATCTGGGCGCCAAGCGTAATTGCCGGGGACGTGGCTCGCTCGGTGGGCCGCATCGGCCTCGTACGGGGGGTCATGCGCCCGGGATATGCCAGGACGGTGAGTGACGGTGGATACGGGTCCGCCCCGCCGCGGGGTGCGCGGCGGGACGGAACGGCGGAGCCGGTGGAGCGCTCGGGCTCGGCTGTCGAAGGTCCCGGCCGTTGAGGGTCTCGGCTGTTGAAGGTCCCGGGCTCAGCCGTTGAAGGTCTCGGGGTCCGAGCCCAGACGGTTGCCGGTCTCGAGGGAGTCGATCGCCGCCAGGTCCTCGGAGTCCAGCTGGAAGTCGAAGACGTCGATGTTCTCCTTGATCCGCGACGGGGTCACGGACTTGGGGATCACCACATTGCCGAGGTCCAGATGCCAGCGCAGCACCACCTGGGCCGGGGTCTTCCCGTGCTTCTCGGCGATCGCCGCCAGCTTCGGGTCCGCCAGCAGGCCCTTGCCCTGGCCGAGCGGGGACCACGCCTCGGTGGCGATGTCATGGCGGGCGTTGAAGGCGCGCAGCTCCGCCTGCGGCAGCTGCGGATGCAGCTCGATCTGGTCGATCACCGGGACGATCGAGGTCTCGGAGAGCAGCCGCTGGGTGTGGGCGGGGTGGAAGTTGGACAGGCCGATGGCCTTGGCGCGGCCCTCGGAGTAGATCTTCTCGAACGCCTTCCAGGTGTCCACGTACTTGTCGACCCCGGGCAGCGGCCAGTGGATCAGGTAGAGATCCACATACTCCAGGCCCAGCTTGGTCAGCGAGGCGTCGAAGGCGCGGAGGGTCGAGTCGTACCCCTGGTCGGCGTTCTGGAGCTTGGTGGTGACGAACAGCTCGTCGCGCGCGACGCCCGACGCGGCGAGCCCCTTCCCCGTGCCCTCCTCGTTCCCGTATATCGCGGCCGTGTCGATGCTTCGGTACCCGGCGTCCAGTGCGTTGCGCACCGCGACCTGCGCCTCGTCGTCCGGGATCTGCCAGACACCGAAGCCGAGCTGCGGCATCCGTACGCCGTTGTTGAGCGTGATGAAGGGGACCTTGCTCACGAGCAGTCGATCCTTACGTCGGATGTGGATTACATGCTTCCAACTGATCCAACGATCAACGGTCTGCCGTCATTCCCGTTCACCAGGGTCGCCCGCGCAGGATCAACACGCCGTCCCCGTCCCGCCCGAGGCGCTCCGCCGCCCGCCGCGCCGCCCGCTCCAGCGTGGGCGCCTCGCCCAGCAGACCGTAGAGCCCGCCCGCGAAGGCCGCCGACGCCGCGCCGTCCAGCGGTCCGCGGTGGGCGACCACCACCTCGGCCGCCCCGGCGAAGAGCGCGGCCAGCGGCGCGCCCTCGGGGCAGCCGAGCACCACACCGGGCAGCGGGGCGCCGGTCAGCCGGCGGTAGACGGCCAGCAGCTCGGCCAGACGTGCGGCCGGTGTGTGATGCGCCCGCCCGTCGCCGTCCTCGAAGACCAGCGCGCCCCCCTCGCGGCGGCAGACCAGATGCAGCACATCCGGGCGTACGGTGAGGATCCGCCGCAGATCGGTGGCGGCCGCGGCGGGGCACCGGTCCACCGTCAGGACGCCATGGGCCGCCCGCCGGACCGCGGCTAACTCCTGGCCGTCCGGGGCGGCGCCGGTCACCAGCACCCGCCGGACCCCGCGCCCGCCCGGCCCTTCCCGTAAGGCGGCCCGGAACACCTCGTTGTGCGGATAGGAGACGCAGGCGGCGGCCAGGACGCGCAGCCTGCCGTCCGCGACCCGGCCCGCGGCGACCGCCCCGGCCACCGCGGACCAGAACTCCCCGGCGGTCGTGGCGGCCGCCGGTATGTGCTCGGCGGGGAAGCCCGCTCTCCGCAGCAGCGCCACGGCGGACGGGCCGACCGGGAAGACCCGCGTCAACTCCCCGAGCTCCTCGGTCGTCAGCGCCGGATGCCCGTCCCCGTCCTGGCCGTCCACCGTGTTCCGTCGCTCCTCGCCTGTGCTCGTACCGCTCTGTGCCCCCCCGCGTCCGTCCCTACTGAAGCGCGGCCAGGCGCAGCGGTTCCTCGAGCTCCTCCCGGAAACGGTGCAGGGTGTGCCCCTCGCGCACCGTGGCGCCCACCGCGACCGCCGCCCGGCTCACCGCCCCGCGCGGTGCCCGCACCACCATGGCCAGCCGGTACTTACCCCCGATGCGCACCGCGGAGGTGTGCCGGATCTCCCAGCCCGGGTCGGAGCGCAGCTCCCGCCGCGCCTCCAGACAGACCCGCTCGCCGAAGGCGGTGTCGCCACCGTCCTGGAATCCGAGCCGCGGGCCGAGGTGGGCCGCCGGCACCGATGCCGTCACCTCGGCGGTGAGCTGGCGCGGGGTCATGGACCAGGCCACCGGCTGGAAGGCCGCGGTGCCCCGCCGCACCGGTTCCGCCGTGAGGCCGATATCGAGATTGATCGAGTGCAGGGCGGGGTCCGGCGCGTCCCGGGCGCAGGTCACCGACAGATGCACCAGGTGATAGACGGCGTTGTCCGCCTCGGTACGAAGGAAGTCCAGCAGCTCCGGATCCGGTCCGACCAGGTCGGCCGTGACCGGTAAGGCCACCGGCCCGCCCAGGACCACCCGCCCGGCCAGCCTCGGGCCGCTGGGCTGGGGTGTCTCCTCGGACAGCAGGGCCAGTTCGCGTTCGGGAAGTTCGGGGAGAATGACATCGATCATTTCGTGCCCCCTTCGCGGCTCAGGTGTTGTACAGCGCCTCGACCTCGACGGCGTACGCCTGTTCGATGGCCTTTCGCTTCAATTTCAGCGACGGCGTCAGCAGACCATGCTCCTCGGAGAACTGCGCGGCAAGTATCCGGAAGGTGCGAATCGACTCCGCCTGGGAAACGGTGGTGTTCGCCGCGACCACCGCCCGCCGGATCTCGGTCTCCAGATCGGGGTCCCGGACCAGCTCGCCCGGCGGCAGCTCCGGCTTGCCGCGCATCGTCAGCCAGTGCGCGACCGCCTCCGAGTCCAGGGTGACCAGCGCCGCGACATACGGGCGGTCATTGCCCACCACGATGCACTGGGCCACCAGGGGATGCGCCCGCACCCGCTCCTCCAGGCCCGCCGGGGCGACCGACTTGCCGCTGGAGGTCACCAGGATCTCCTTCTTCCGCCCGGTGATGGTGAGATAGCCGTCGTCGTCCAGCGTGCCCAGGTCGCCGGTGGCCAGCCAGCCGTCGCGCAGCACCGCGTCGGTCGCCTTGGGATCGCCGAGGTAGCCCTCGAAGACCTGGCCGCCGCGCACCCACACCTCGCCGTCGTCGGCGAGGTGGACCGTGGTGCCGGGGATCGGCACGCCGACCGTGCCGAAGCGGGTCTGCTCGGGCGGGTTGGCGGTGGCGGCGGCGGTGGACTCGGTGAGGCCGTAGCCCTCGTAGATGATGACGCCCGCGCCCGCGAAGAACAGGCCGAGCCGCCGCTCCATGCCCGAACCGCCCGACATCGCGTGCCGCACCCGGCCGCCCATCGCGGCGCGCACCTTGCCGTAGACGGCCTTCTCGAAGAACCCGTGCTGCACCCGCAGCGCGGCGCCCGGACCCGGCCCGGTGCCGAACGCCTTGGCCTCCTGCGCCTCCGCGTACCGCACCGCCACGTCCACGGCCTTCTCGAACACCCCCAGCTTGCCGTCCGCCTCGGCCTTGCGGCGCGCCGCCGCGAACACCTTCTCGAAGATGTACGGCACCGCGAGGATGAAGGTCGGCCGGAACGTCTTCAGATCGGGCAGCAGCGCGGCGGCCGAGAGCTTGGGCTGGTGACCGAGCTTGACCCTGCCGCGGATGGCGGCGACCTCCACCATCCGGCCGAAGACATGGGCGAGCGGGAGGAAGAGCAGGGTGGCGGCCTCGTCGCCCCGCTTGGAGTGGAAGGCCTCCTCGTACCGCTCGACGATGTTGTCGCATTCCGCCATCAGATTGGCGTGGGTGATCACACAGCCCTTGGGGCGGCCCGTGGTGCCCGAGGTGTAGATGATGGTCGCGGGCTGCTCGGGGGTCACGGCCAGCCGGTGCCGTTCCACCAGATCGTCCTCGACGGACTCCCCGGCCGCCAGCAGCTCCTCCAGCGCCCCCGCGTCCAGCTGCCACAGCTGCCTCAGATGCGGCAGCCGGCCGACCACCGAGCCGACCGTCATCGCATGGTCCTCATGCTCCACGACACAGGCGGAGACCCCCGCGTCATGCAGCATCCAGCAGACCTGCTCGGCGGAGGAGGTGGGGTACAGCGGGACGCTCTGGGCGCCGATGGTCCACAGGGCGAAGTCGAAGAGCGTCCACTCATAGCGGGTGGGGCACATGATGGCGACGCGGTCGCCGAACCGGACACCACGGGCCAGCAGGCCCTTGGCGAGAGCCGTCACCTCGTCCCGGAACTGGCCCGCGGTCACGTTCTGCCAGCCGCCGTCCGCCGTTTTGCGCGCCAGTGCAACCCGGAGGGGGTCGGAGTCCGCATGGTCGAAGACGGCGTCCGCCAGTCCTCCGGCCTGAGGGGGCGTCGCCAACGGGGGGACGGTGAACTCGCGCAATACCTGCTCCTTGAAGCCGCTGGGCACAGCGCCGCGACCGTACCCGATCCGGCCCCCGATGCGGGAGAGGTGTTTTGTGCCCGGAACGTACGGAATGCCGGGCGGACAGTGAGGTGAAAGGGCATCAATCAGGCGTTGGCGAGGGCGGATTGCGTGGAGTCTGGTCCTATGCGTCGCGTGTGTGGCTCATATGTAACGGTCTTCTGCACGAAATCTCTCCGATCGTGGCACAGGCCCGGCCAGGATCGCGGCGGCGAGTCGCTCCGCGGCGGCGTGCGAGGCGTCCTCCCGCCGACTCTTTCCGTACAACAGTACGAAATCCACCGGGCCGAGGTCCGGCAGCCCGGCCCGTTCGGGGACCGGCGCCAGGCCCGGCGGAATCAGGCCATGGGTGTGAGCCATCACCCCGAGCCCGGCGCGGGCCGCCGCGACCAGGCCATTGAGACTGCCACTGGTGCATACGATCCGCCATGACCTGCCGTGTCGCTCCAGCACATCCAGCGCGCGGGCCCGGGTCAGCCCCGGTGGCGGGAAGACGATCAGGGGGAGCGGACGGTCCGGATCCAGCCGCAGCCGCTCGGCGCCGATCCACACCAGCCGGTCCCGCCACACCAACTGCCCGCCCGGCCGGTCCTCGGACCGCTTGGCCAGCACCAGATCCAGCTTGCCCGCCTCCAGCCGCTCGTGCAGCGTGCCCGACAGCTCGACGGTGAGCTCCAGGTCCACCTCGGGATGGTCGCGGCGGAACCCCTCCAGGATCTCCGGCAGCCGGGTCACCACGAAGTCCTCCGAGGCGCCGAAGCGCAGCCGGCCGCGCAGCCGGGTGCCCCGGAACCAGCTCGCCGCCCGCTCGTTCGCCTCCAGAATGGAGCGGGCGAACCCCAGCATCGCCTCGCCGTCCTCGGTCAGCTCCACCCCGTGGGTGTCGCGGGCGAAGAGCTGCCGCCCCACGGCCGCCTCCAGCTTGCGCACCTGCTGGCTCACGGTGGACTGGCGCACCCCGAGGCGGTCGGCGGCCTGGGTGAAGCTGAGGGTCTGGGACACCGCGAGAAACGTCCGGAGCTGGGCGGGGTCGTACATGGCGGCCACTGTACGCCGAGGCCATCACGGAACGCGATGACAGTCAGAGCGGTATACGGGATTCCCGATGGCCTTGATCGGGAGCATGATGAACGGGGCGCCGTCCGTGTCCAAAAATGCCAGGCCAGCCGAGAAAGAGCGAGAAAGAGGACGAATGCCCAGCCCGCACCGCCCGCAGGGCCCGCACCGCCTGCGTCTGCGCAAAATCGCCCTTCCCGCCCTTCCCTCCTGGCTCCCCCTGGACGGTTTCATCCTCGGACTCATCGGCACCGTGGCGCTCGCCGTGCTGCTCCCGGTCAGCGGCCGGGCCGCCACCATCACCGACGGGGCCACCACGGTCGCGGTCGCCTTCCTCTTCTTCCTCTACGGCGCCCGGCTCTCCACCCGTGAGGCGCTGGACGGGGTGCGCCACTGGCGGCTCCATCTGACCGTGCTGGTGTGCACCTTCGTCATCTTCCCGGCCCTCGGCCTGGCCGCGCGCGGGCTGGTGCCGTACGTGCTGACGCATCCCCTCTACACCGGGCTGCTCTTCCTGTGCCTGGTGCCCTCCACGGTCCAGTCCTCCATCGCCTTCACCTCGATCGCCCGGGGCAATGTGGCCGCCGCGATCTGCGCGGGCTCCTTCTCCAGCCTGCTCGGCGTGGTGGTCACCCCGGTGCTGGTCGCGCTGTTGCTGGGCGGCAGCGGAGGCGGCTTCTCGGCCGACGCGATGATCAAGATCGGGCTTCAGCTGCTGGCCCCCTTCCTCGCCGGTCAGCTGCTGCGCCGCTGGATCGGCGGCTTCATCTCGCGCCACCGGGCGGTGCTGCGGCTGGTCGACCGAGGCTCCGTGCTGCTCGTGGTCTACGCGGCGTTCAGCGAGGGCATGGTCCGGGGCATCTGGCACCAGGTGACCCCGGCGCGGCTGGCGATCCTGCTCGGCGTCGAGGCGGTCCTGCTCACGGTGATGCTCACGCTCACCTCGTACGGTTCGCGGAAGCTGGGCTTCGTCCGCGCGGACCGGATCACGATCGTGTTCGCGGGGTCCAAGAAGAGCCTGGCCGCCGGGCTGCCGATGGCGAGTGTGCTCTTCGGCGCCCAGGCGAGCCTGGCGGTGCTGCCGCTGATGCTCTTCCACCAGATGCAGCTGATGGTCTGCGCGGTGCTGGCCCGGGGGGGGCGGGCGCGGGGGGGGGGGGGCGGGCGGCGCCGCGCGGGCGGGAGAGCCCGAGCGCGCGGCGGGGTCGGCGACGGGGGCTCGTCGCAGCC
>NZ_JBHYVB010000041.1:0-13680 GCF_042750115.1 Streptomyces sp. NPDC059455 | reverse complement strand
GGGGGGGGGGGGGGGCCCCCCGGGGCGCGGGGGGGTGGTGCGGCTTAGGCTCTCCCCCCCTCTGCAGCTGAGGGTCGGCGCGGGGCGGCCCCGCCGATGCGCGGCGCGGGCGCCGGAAGCGGCGGCGACGGGAGCCGAGAACAGGGCCGGGGCTCGGGCTGGTTCGGACAGCGCGGACGACGCGGACAGCGCGGACGACGCCGCGCTGACCCGCGTCTGACGTCAGCTGGTGGCGGCCGGGTTTCCGGCGCCCGGGTTTCCAGCGGCCGGGTCTCCGGCGCCCGGGTTTTCGGCGCCCGGGTTTTCGGAAGTCTGGTCGTCGGCAGGCGGCAGCGGCTTGCGGGCGATGAGGGACGCCTGCGGGGTGGGTTCCCAGCGCTCCGGTTCCCGGAAGGTCCGGGCGTGGACCGGCAGTCCGGCCCCGGCCAACAGCTCGGCGATCCGGTCCGGCTGCCACCGGCGGAAGGTCAGCGACACCTCATGGCCGAACGCCTCCGTGTAGACCCGTTGCTCGTCGCCCACCTGGAAGCCCACCAGCGCGTATCCACCGGGCGCCAGCACCCGGTGGAACTCGGCGAACACATCCGGCAGCCGCTCCTGCGGAATGTGGATCGTGGAGTACCACGCCACCACGGCGGCGAGGGTGCCGTCCGGGATGTCCAGGGCCAGCATCGACCCCTCCTCGAACCGCAGCCCGGGGTGCTCCCGCCGGGCCAGCTCCACCATCCGCGGCGACAGGTCGATCCCGTACACGGACAGCCCCAGACCGTGGAGATGCGCGGTCACCCGGCCCGGTCCGCTGCCCACATCGGCCACCGCTCCGCCCCCGGCGTTCCGCACCAGCTCGGCGAACCCGGCGAACACCGCCCGTTCCAGCGTCTGGGCCGCCAGTTCATCGCGGAAACGCTCGTCGTAGTCGATGGCCATGGCGTTGTAGGACGCCCGGGTGGAATTGAGGAAGTCGGCTTCGGTCACGGCCGTACACCCTAGCGGGACGCACCGCGGCGGGCCTCGATGTCGGACCCGTTGGGAGGCCGTTGTCAGACCCCTCTGGGAGGCTTCGGACATGACGACGCTCACGCTGCAACTGACCATCGACTGTGCCGAGCCACGCCGGTTGGTGGCCTTCTGGTCCGAGGCCCTGGGCTATGTGCCCGAGCCCCCGCCGGGCGGCCACGCCACCTGGCGGGAGTACTGGGTGGACATGGGGGTGCCCGCGGAGGAGCTGCCCCCCGGGGCCGGGGAGATCCCGGAGTCCATCGTGGATCCGGAGGGGCAGGGTCCGCGGGTGTGGTTCCAGCAGGTTCCGGAGTCCAAGGTCACCAAGAACCGGCTGCATCTCGATCTGAAGGTGGGCGGCGGGCGGGATGTGCCCCTCGCGGTCCGCACCGAGCGCGTCACCGCGACCGTGGACCGGCTGAAGAAGGCCGGAGCCACGGTCCAGCGGATCATGGACGAGCCGGGGATGGAGTACTACGCGGTGGTGCTCCAGGACCCGGAGGGCAATGAGTTCTGTGTTGTCTAGACAGGCGCCCCGAAGGGGCGCGGGGCTGGGTAGATGTGCGGCTCCGCCGCGTGGGCGCGACCAGCCACGACGGTGCCGCAGACGATCGACGGCAGGTATGGGCACTTTCCGCGGAGCGCTTAGAACTCGCGCAGACAGGCAGATAGGGCGTCTGCTCATGGGCGCAGCGTTGCCCCGGACCCCGGGCGGCTGGCTCGGGGAACAGGTCGTCCACGATGCGGTGCCGGCCGCTGTGCGGCGGTGTACAAGCAGATCTGTCGGGTGCGGTGCAACGCGGCAGGGCCTGTCCCGGCCCCGTGGGCGGGTGATCAGGGGCACAGCCCGTCGTCGGGCCGCGGGGACGGTCAGGCTGCCGGCGCGAATGCGGTGATGGCGTCGACGAGGTCGGCCGGGGCTTCCAGCGGGATCAGGTGACCGGTGTGGGGGACCACCACGAAGTCGGCATGGGAGAGGTAGGGCACCAGGTTGTCGCGGAGCACGCCGACGGGCTCCACCTGGTCGTGTTCTCCGGCGACGACGAGAGCGGGCACGCTGACCATGCGCGTGTGCTCGGTGATGTCCTGCGCGATGCCGCGCTGCGGCCAATCGGTGCGGGCGGCGTCGGTGACGGTCAGCGAATCGGTCACGATCTGCGCCTTGACCGGAGCGGGCAGCTCGGTCGCGGTGAGGACGTGATCCCGTGCCCCGGCCACGGACTCGGCGGAGTCGTAGGCGTGCGACAGGGCTTCCTGGTACTCGGGAGTGACCTGTGCGGAGGGCTTCGCCGGGCCGGAGCCGACGAGAACGATGCCGCGCAAGCCGGCGGGCCGGGTGGCCGCGACCAGCTGTGCGACCTTACCCCCCATCGAATGCCCCACCAGGACGTAGTCGGTGACCCTCGCATCCGCGAGCACGGCGAGCGTGTCGTCGGCGAGCTGACCGAGCGTATAGGGACCGGGCAGTGCGCTCGACCGGCTCCACCCGCGGAAGTCGACCGTGAGCACCTCACGGCCCGCAAGGCGGTCGACGACCAGGTCCCAGGTGCGGGCAGAACCACCCCAATAGTGCAGGAACACCAGAGTCGGCCCGGTCCCCGGCCGATGGTCGTAAGCGGGCAGAAGCGTCTGCTGCGTCGTGTTCATGATGGCTCTTCCGGTCGATGCTCTAGGCGATTGCCCTGTGTATTCATTGAAACTTCTGCACCCGGACGGGGCATCGGCGTGACTGGTCGCCCGATGGTGAAAACTGGACACGTGAGCGTGATCCGGCAGATGACCTACCAGCCCGCAGGACGCCGCGCCGCCTCGGTCGAGACGATGACGTTCGGCCGCCTTCGCGAGCTGAACGACGGCGGCACGCAGCGCGCCGACTTCCACGTCCTTGCCGTCATCGACGCCGGACCCGGCTCAGTCACGGTCGATTTCCACCTCCACCCGCTCCAAGATCGGTCCGCGGTGTGGATTCCACCCGGCGCGGTGCACCGGTGGGACGACATCGCCGAAGTGGCAGGGCACCTCGTGCTGTTCGTGCCGACCGCGCCGGTCACCCACACCACCCGAGAACTCGTCGCCTCCCCGGACCTGGCCGCGCACTGGAGCATCCCCGCCGCCGACTGGCCCTTCGTCGACACGGCGCGCAGCCATCTCCTCCTCGAAGCATCCGCCCCACCCAGTGACTCCTCGACGGAGCTGCCCGAAATCCTGCTCTCCGCGCTCATCACCCGGCTGCACCCACCGCACGCCGAAGCACGGCTCACACATCCGGTGTTCCGGTTGTTCCGCTCCAGCGTCGAAGCGCACTTCCGGCAACACCACGACGTCGGCTACTACGCCCGTGCGCTGGGATACGCGCCCCGCACCCTCTCACGAGCGGTGCAGCAGGCCACCGGCCGCACCGCGAAGGCGTACATCGTCGAGCGGATCACCCTGGAAGCCAAACGGCTCCTCGCACACGACCGCCTCACCGCCGCCCGCTGTGCCGACATACTCGGCTTCTCCGACGCATCCAACTTCTCGGTGTTCTTCCACAAGGCCACAGGCAAACGCCCGGGCGCGTGGCAGGCGACGGTGGCCGCCGAGTGAGGAGGTGCCCACAAGAACACTCACATCTGTGATCACGTGGCGTCACAACCCATGATCACCGGAACTCCGTGCTCGCCTCTCTGTATCGGTGCGCCACCGTGCCTACCCGCGCGACCTCTTAGTTGTGGGATGACCGCACGCGGTCCAGGGGGAGGCGGACGAGGGCGCCGGAGTGGGGGTCGTCGAGCGGGGCGTTGAACTCGCGGACACGGCGCAGTTCGGTGTCGGACAGGGCACGGGCGTACAGGCGGAACTCATCGAGATCGCCCGTCATATGGGAGCGGCTGTCCACGGCCTGGCCGAGGTGGAGGCCGAAGGGCGCGGTGCGGCTCACGGTGCCCGGGGCGTCGGGGGCGGTGACCGCGGTGCCGCCGTCCACGGTGAGGGAGAGCCGTCCGCCGCTGCGGACGAGGGCGAGGTGGTGCCACTGCCCGTCGTTGTACGCGGCGTCGGTGGACACCGAGGCGCTGGTGAAGGTGGCGAAGCCGTTGACCGTGGTCATCAGCGCCCGGATCCGGTTGCTCCCGGGCTCACCCCGCAGCCAGACCTGCGGCTGTTTGTTGCCGATGCCGCCCATCCACAGGAACGGATGCTGCCCGGAGGCGGCCGAGTAGCGGAACCACAGGCTCACGGTGAAGTCGCGGGTGCCCAGCGGCAGGGCGTTCCGGTACGGGACCCGTACGGCGTCGTCCGTGCCGTCGAAGGACAGCGCGTCGCCGAAGCGGCCGTCGTCGCGCCCCGCCGCGCCGCCGAGCACGGTCGCGGACCGGGCGCCGGGCGCGCGGTCGTCGGTGGTGGGGGAGGGCGGCCGGCGGGAGCCCAGCCAGTCCTCGGTGAAGCGGGCGAAGCGGATCTCGTCACGGGCGTCCACCGCACCGCCCTCGTACAGCAGGCCCACCGTGTCGCGGGAGACCGCGACCATGTCGGAGTAGCCGGACCAGTCGGTGGTGACGACCTTGCCGCGGTCGACACCGTCCCAGGTGCGGGCCTCGTCCCAGGAGGAGCGGACCATCATGGTGCGGCGGCGGTCGGGGTCGGCGGGGGCGGAGAAGAGCAGCCGGCTGTAGCCGTCGCGGGCCGGGTCGCGCAGCCGCAGGATCGAACCCTGCACCTGGGGGGTGGGCAGATCGGGGATGGTGCGGAAGGGCGCGGTGAAGCTCTGGCCGCCGTCCCGGCTGATGGCGTAGTCGCGGTGGCCGAGATCGGTGCCGTCCTGCTCCCGGCCGTTGACGTAGATCGAGCCGTCGGCGCGCTCCACCAGCGTCATCTCGGACGGCTTCTGGCGGAAGGTGCCGTCCTCCGCGAGCGGGTAGCTGTCCACCGCGCCGATGCGCCAGCGGTTGCCCCCGTCGTCGCTGTAGGCGAGCGCGGCGTGGTTGTCGGTGATGCGGCCGCCGCTGAAGCTCTCGGTGTTGAGGGTGAAGACCAGCCGGCCCTTGTGGCGGCCGCGCTGGAGCTGGATGCCGTGGACGGGGCCGGTGGCGTACCAGGAGTTCCACTGGGCCGGCATCAGCGAGGAGCTCAGATCGCGCGGGGCCGACCAGGTGGCGCCGTTGTCGTCGCTGTACTGGAGGTGCGGGGAGCGGTCACAGGGGATGTCGCAGCTCTGGGAGTCGTCGCGGCCGGTGTTGTAGGTGCTGGCCAGCACGATGCGGCCGGTGCGCTGGTCCACGATGGGCGCGGGGTTGCCGTGGGTGTCACCGTCGCCGTCATTGACCACCTGGAGCGGGCCCCAGGTGCGGCCGCCGTCGGTGGAGCGCTTGAGGACCAGATCGATGTCCCCGGCGTCACCGCAGTTGTCGACCCGGCCCTCGGCGAAGGCCAGCAGGGTGCCGTCCTTGGCCTTGACGACCGCCGGGATCCGGAAGCAGGAATAGCCCTGTTCCTGGGCAGACTTGAAGAGGACCTGTTGTTCGAAGCCGGAGTCGGCGCGGGCCGCGGACGCGGTGGAATCCGTGTCCGCGGCCCGTACCGGAAGCGGGACCAGGGCCAGCGCCGCGGCGGTGAGGAGCACGGAGGCGCGGCGCCGCCACGGTCTGGCACGGGAGCGGGGTGGTCTGCTGCGGGGACGTGTGCGGAGAACTGACGCCATGGTCACGGCCTGCCCTTCAGACTGCCTCGTTGAGGCATCGGCATCTGGACGTCGAGGCCGTCGGGCATCACGCCATGAGGCATCATGCCGTCAGGACATCAAGACATCCCATGTCTCACACATGACTGCGGCTGAAAGTGTCTCGTCCTGCGGTCGCCCTGGACAAGGACCGTGCGTCATATCCTCGTGACACTGCGCCAGTTGAGGTGAGGGCGGGGCGCGAGGGGGACGGTACCCGCCCCCGGACGGCGCCCCGCTTCGGTCAGCCCATGGCCGTCTGACCCGCCGTGATGACCCGGTCCAGCAGCGACCGGGACAGCTCGAGCTCCTCGATGGCCGAGGTCATCCGATCCCGCTCCGCGCGCAGTTCACTCCAATGGGTGTCAGAGTTCACGGCCTCCGATCCCCTCGCACAGAACGCGGTCGATGAGGCCCTGCAAGGCCCGCTCGGCCCGCAGCACCTGCTCGTCATCGGCGGTCTTGCCGCTGGAGCTGATGGTCACCGAGCGCCGCCCGCCCTCGGTGAAGCCGGTGCGCACCGTGGCCCCTTCGAGGTCGCCGCCGTGGCCCCAGAGGTAGCCGCCGCAGCTGAGCGGCTGCCGCATCATCCCGAGCCCGTACTGGGCGTGCGGGAAGGCCACCTCGAAGTCCGGCCCGACGGGGACGGTCCGGCGCATCTCGGCCAGCTGCGCCGGGGGCAGCAGACGACCGCTCAGCAGGGCGGTGAAGAACCGGTCCAGATCGCGGTCGGTGCTGATGATGGAACCGGCCGCACCGCCCCAGGAGACGTTCCGCAGCGTGGTGTCCGTCCAGCCGTCGGAGCCGGGGAAGCGCTGATACGTATGGGCGTACGGGACCTTGAGCCGCGGATCGTCCCCGGGCTCAGAGGTGCCGGTCAGACCCAGCGGGCGGATGACGCGGTCGCGGACCTCCTCCGACCATGAGTGACCGGTGACCTTCTGGATGATCATTCCGGCGAGGACATAGCCGGGGTTGGAGTAGTTCCAGTCGGGTTTGGGGTCATCCGCCGGGGCGGGCGGGAAGTCGGGCCGGTGCTTCATCGCCCCGGCGACCACCCGCTCGGGGGAGACATGGTCGAACCGGGTCCGCTCGAAGTCCGCCGCCGAGTCGCCGGTGTCCTCGCTGTAGTCGTAGTTGTGGATGCCGCTGGTGTGCTGGAGCAGATTCCTGACGGTGATCCGGCGGCCGTCGTTCCCATTGCCGCTCACCACGCCCGGCAGCCACTTGTCCACCGGATCGCTCAGCGAGAGCCGCCCCTCGGCGACGAGTTGGAGGACGACCGTGGCCACGAAGGACTTGGTGACGCTCGCGGCCCGGTAGTGCGCCCCGTACGGCATGGGGCGGCCGGTGTCGCGCTCCGCCTCGCCCGCGCGGGCGTGGATCCGGCGGTGGCCGTCGCGCACCTCCACGGTGATGCCGATGAATCCGGCGTCCTCCAGCGTCCGGGCCACCGCGCGCCGCAACTCGACCTCGGTGAGCCGGCGGTCGGCGGAGGTGGCGGAGGTGGCGGAGTCGGTGGAGCTGGTGGAGTCGGTGGACGAGGTGGCGGACGAGGCGGGGCCGGATTTCGGCGCTGTGGCGGCGGCCGGGACCGCGGCCGCACCGCCGAGGAGGGCGGCGGTGACGGCGGCGGCCGTGACGAGGCGTAAACGAGGGCGCTTCGTGGATGCGTTCATGTCTCACCAGCCTCCGTGGGACGGTGGTGCCCCGGCCATGCGGCAAGCCCCCGGGGTTCGGGTGGGGGCAGCCCCATGGCCGGGCTCCGGCCCAAGCGTTGACCGGGTTCCGGCCGGGCGCTGACCGGGCTCCGGCCGGGCGCGCGCTCGGGGCCGGTCAGGCCGACGAGCCGCTGTCCACCACGAGATCCGTGCCGACCACGGCGCCCGCCGCCGGTGAGGCGAGGTAGAGCACGGCCGCCGCGATCTCGTCCGCCTCCGCCACCCGGCCCAAGGGAGTCTCGCTCTTCGCCCGCTCGGCGCGGTCGGCCTCGGTCTCACCCGGCAGCAGCGACATGGGGCCGTCGGAGGCGCCGGGGCTGACCGCGTTGATCCGGATGCCCTGATGGATGTGGTCGAGCGCGGCGATCCGGGTCAGCGTGGCGACCGCCGCCTTGGAGGTGCTGTAGGCACCGAGGCCCGAAACCCGCAGATGGGCGCCGAGGTTGGAGGAGACATTGACGATCGTCCCGCCGCCATGCTCCTTCATGTGCGCGATCTGGTGCTTCATGGCCAGCCAGACGCCGGTGACATTGGTGCGCAGCACCGCCTCCCAGTCCTCCTCGCTGACCTCACCGACGGGCCCCTTGCCGCGCAGTATCCCGGCGTTGTTGACGGCGATGTCCAGTCCGCCGAAGCGGGCGACGGCGCTGTGCACCAGCTCCCGGAGCTGCCCGGAGTCGGTCACATCGGCGGTCACGGCGGTGGCCCGGCCATCGGCGGCCTTGATGAGGCGGACCGTCTCGGCCAGGGTGGATTCGGTGCGGCCCGCGGCCACCACGGAGGCGCCTTCGGCGGCGAAGGCGAGCGCGATGGCACGGCCGAGACCGGTGCCCGCTCCGGTGACGAGGGCGGTCTTTCCGGTGAAGCGGTTCACTTCGTGGCTCCTTGAGGAAGAGGGGAGGGACGGGACGGACGGCTCCGCTGGACGCGGAGGTTCAGGGCGGCGACGAGGGCGAGCGCGGCCCCTGTCGCGGCGAGGGAGACGGCATCGCTGCCGAAGGTGAGCACGATGGCGAAGACCACGGTCGGGCCGAGCTCCATCGCGGTGTTCAGCGCCCCGCCCGCGAGCCCGGTCCGCTCATGCGGCACCCCGTGGGTGGTGAGCACGGTGGCCCCGGCGAAGGAGGCGGCGGCACCGGCCGGCAGCAGCACCAGCCCCGGCAGCAGCGCTGAGGCGTACGGAGTGTGCGGGTCGAGCCCGGTGAGGGAGAGCAGCACCAGCCCGGCCCCGGCCGTGGCCAGCCCGGCGGCGGTGACGACGCGGGGGCCGAAGCGGGCTATCAGCGGCCCGGCCGCCCGCCCCGAGGTGAGCAGGGCGATGGCGAACGGCACAAAGGCGGCCGAGGTCCGCAGCGGCGACCAGTCACGGTCCTGCTGGAGATGGAGCGAGAGGGTCACAAAGGTCATCGCGGTCGCACAGGCGCTGAACGCGATGGCCGCGAGGGCGAGCGCCCGCCGCCGGTCCAGCAGGAAGCGCGGCGGCAGCAGCGGATCGCCCGCCCGGCGCTCCGCGTACCAGAACGCGATGAGCAGCGCGGTCCCTATGAGCAGGGGCACCAGCACCCCGGCCGACGACCAGGGCAGGGCATCGGTGGCCACGAGCCCGTAGCTGGCGAGCGTGATCCCGGCCGTGGCCAGCAGCGCGCCCGGCAGATCGAGCGCCCGGCCCCGGCTCGGCGGGGTGTCCGGCAGCAGCCGGGGCGCGAGGACGAGGGCGGCCACGGCCACCGCCGACGGCACGGCGAAGCTCCAGCGCCAGGACAGCAGCTCGGCTATGACGCCGGAGAGCAGATTGCCCGCGGTCGCGCCGAGCACGGAGAGCCCGCCCCAGGTCGCCATCGCCCTGCCGTAGGCGGCGGGAGCGGGGAAGACGGCGCGCAGCACGGTCATGGCGGCGGGCGCTATCAGGGCCGCCCCCGCTCCTTGGGCGAACCGGGCCGCGAGCAGGGTCCCGATACCGGGGGCGAACGGGGCGGCGGCCGAGGCGGCGGCGAAGAGGATGAGTCCGGCGGTGAGGGCCCGCCGTCCGCCGTAGCGGTCGGAGAGGCGCCCGCCGAAGAGCAGCAGCCCGGCGAAGGTCAGCCCGTAGGCGGCGCTGAGCAGGATCAGATCGGCCCGCTCCAGACCGAAGGCGCGGCCGATCTCGGGCAGCGGCACGGCGATCGCCGCGAGCGTGAAGATCAGGGTGACCTGGACGGAGCCGAGCAGGGCGAAGGCCCGGCGATGGTGGGTCGTGATGGTGGTGGAGTCTGTGTCTGTGTCTGTGTCTGTGTCTGTGCCGGTGTCGCACGGGGTGTCGGTGACGGTCATATCTCCCCCAATATTTGACCGATCGTTTTAATATGCGGGCATGCGAATGGGCTCTTTGTGACTCCCGTGATCGTGATGTTGGGCCCAAAAGGTCAGAACATGGAGATCAGTCCAGCAGTGCCAGCGCCTGCTCCGCCGCGTCCCGCACCCGTGCCGGGTCGTCCGACGCCTTGCCGACCACCCGCAGCCCCTGCATCAGCACGAACAGCATCCGAGCCAGCGCGCGGGGGTCGCGGTCCTCGGGGAGCTCCCCCTGGGCCTGGGCCCGTATCAGCGCGGAGTGCAGCGGGGTCTCCACATGGTCCCAGCTGATCTCCACCCGGCGGGCCGCCGCCGGGTCATGCGGGGCCAGCTCGGCCGCCGTGTTGGTCACCAGACAGCCTGCCAGCCGCATCTCCGGGGAGGCGGCCTCCTCGGCGAAGCGGCGCACCAGCGCCCGCACCGCGGGCAGTGCCGGACCGGGCTGGGACAACTCGGCCAGCAGGGACGGGTCGCGCGTCTCCGCATAGCGGTCCATGGCCTTCAGGTACAGCTCGTGCTTGCTGCCGAAGGTCGCGTAGATACTGGCGCGGCCGATGCCGAGATAGTCGACGAGGTCCGCCATCGAGGTCGCTTCATAACCGCGCTGCCAGAACAGCTCGAGAGCCGACTGCAGGGCGGCCTCTGGATCGAATTCCTTCGTTCTGGCCATGACCCAACCGTAGCACCTAACCAGAACGAGCGGTCAAGAACACTTTCGAGTGAAAGCCCGTGCGCGGAACGTATGTACGGGACCGCGGGGCGACGGGGCGACGGCGCTACCGGGCCCGGTAGGGGCCGGCCGACGCAGGGGGCGCTCCCCGTCGGCCGGCCCGCCAACCCGTGCAGCGGGCGGACCGCTTCTCAGGCCCCGCCAACCGCTGTCCGCAGGGCGAGCCGCTGCTCTCCCGCGTACACGTTCATCGAGGTGCCGCGGAGGAAGCCGACCAGGGTCAGCCCCGTCTCCGCCGCCAGATCCACCGCCAGCGAGGAGGGCGCAGACACCGCCGCCAGCACCGGGATCCCCGCCATCACGGCCTTCTGCGCCAGTTCGAACGAGGCGCGTCCCGAGACCATCAGCACCGACCCCGACAGCGGCAGCAGGTCCTGCTGGAGCGCCCGCCCCACCAGCTTGTCCACCGCGTT
This sequence comes from Streptomyces sp. NPDC059455, assembly GCF_042750115.1. Lineage (NCBI taxonomy): Bacteria > Bacillati > Actinomycetota > Actinomycetes > Kitasatosporales > Streptomycetaceae > Streptomyces > Streptomyces sp. NPDC059455. The sequence goes on along the minus strand of NZ_JBHYVB010000041.1, from coordinate 2,790 downwards.
GTGCCGCCCTACGTCCTCCCGCAGGTCCAGCAGCTCACCGTCCGGGCTGAACAGCGCCGCCGCGTGCAGACCGCCGGTCCGGTCGAAGACGCGCTGCGCCGCTCGGAGCCGGTCCGGGAGCACGGAGAGCGTCTCCGGCTCGATCCGGACGGCGGAGCCCCCGGCGTCCTCGAGGTCGTCCGCCAGCGGCCAGCGCGCGGTCGTCCGCACCGCGTCCAGGCTGGCCTTGCCGCACAGACCGCAGGACGACGTCGTGTAGACATTGCGCTCGAGCGTGATGTCCGGGACCGGCACGCCCGGGGCCAGCGTCACATCCACCACGTTGTAGGTGTTGGAGCCGTCCTGGGTCGCGCCCGCGCAGTAGACGATGTTCGCCAGCTCGTCCGCGCGCCCGAGGACGCCCTCGCTCACCAGGAATCCGGCGGCGAGGGCGAAGTCGTCGCCCGGCGTGCGCATCGTGATGGCCAGTGGTTTCCCGTTCAGCCGGATCTCCAGCGGCTCCTCCGCCACGAGGGTGTCCGGCCGGGTGCTGACCGCCCCGTCCCGGATGCGGATGACGCGGCGTCGCTCGGTGACCCGTCCCATGTCGATCAGTCCCGGTTCTCTGCGTGGTTCTGTACGTGCTGGTACCCGAAGCGGCCCTTGATGCACAGGTTCCCGTGTGTGACGGGATTGTCGTGCGGCGAGGTGACCTTCACGATCTCATTGTCCTGCACATGGAGGGTGAGATTGCAGCCCACACCACAGTAGGCGCACACCGTGGTCGTCTCCGTCTGGGCCGCCTCGTCCCACGTCCCGGCCGTCCGCATGTCGAACTCCGTCTTGAAGCTCAGCGCGCCGGTCGGGCATACCTCGATGCAGTTGCCGCAGTAGACACACGCGGAGTCGGTGAGGGGCGCGTCGTGCTCGGTGGAGATCCGGGCGTCGAAGCCCCGGCCCGCGACCGCGATCGCGAAGGTGTTCTGCCACTGCTCACCACAGGCGTCCACGCACTTGTAGCAGAGGATGCATTTGTCGTAGTCGCGGACGTACAGGTCGTTGTCGACCTTCGGCTCCTCGTCCACCCGGGCCGCGTCCGCGCCGAAGCGGTCCGGCTCGGCCCCGTACTCCTCGATCCACTCGGCGGCGCGCGGGGTCGTGGACATATCGGTGGAGGAGGCCAGCAGCTCCAGGACGACCTTACGGCTGTGCCGGGCCCGCTCGGTGTCCGTGCGCACCTCCATGCCCTGCTCCACCCGGCGGGAGCAGGCGGGAGCGAGGGTGCGGGCGCCCTCCACCTCCACCACGCACACCCGGCAGGCGTTCTTCGGAGTGAGCGTGTCGCCCTGACACAGGGTCGGGATGTCCTTGCCCGCGGCGCGGCACGCGTCCAGCAGGGTGCTGCCCTCCGGGGCGCGGACCGGTTCGCCGTCCAGGGTGAGGTCGACCAGTCGGCGCGGGGGTCGCAGCGGTATCGAGGTCACTTGAAGGCTCCCAGGCGGTCGATGGCGGACTCCACGGCGTTCCAGGCGGTCTGGCCCAGACCGCAGATCGAGGCGTCCCGCATGGCCTGGCCGACCTCGCGCAGCAGCGCGATGTCCCCGGCCGCGGCGGGGCCCGTACGGTCCTTGAGCCGGTGCAGCGCCTCCTCCTGCCGTACGGTGCCCACCCGGCAGGGGACGCACTGGCCGCAGGACTCGTCGCGGAAGAACTCCGCGATGCGCAGCAGGATGCGGGGCAGCTCCACGCCGTCGTCCAGCACCAGCACCACCCCCGAGCCGAGCGTGGTGCCCGCCGCGCGCGTGCCCTCGAAGGTCAGCGGGACGTCCAGTTCGTCGGGGCGTACGAATCCGCCCGCGGCGCCGCCGAGCAGCACCGCTCGCAGGGTCTCGGGCGGCCCCGCGAGCTCCAGCAGCTCCCGCAGCGTCGCCCCGAACGGCAGCTCGTAGACGCCGGGCCGGGCGACCGTGCCGGAGACGCAGAACAGCTTGGTGCCGGTCGAGGTGTCGGTGCCGGTACGCGCGTACGTCTGTGCGCCCTCGGTCAGAATCGGCAACACATTGACCAGCGTCTCCACGTTGTTGACCGCGGTCGGCTTGCCGAACAGCCCCTTCTCGACCGGGAAGGGCGGTTTGCTGCGCGGTTCACCGCGCCGCCCCTCGATCGAGTTGAAGATCGCGGTCTCCTCGCCGCATATGTACGCGCCCGCGCCGCGCCGGATCTCGATGTCGAACGCGAACCCCTGGCCCATGACGTCCTTACCGAGGAAGCCACGGGCCCGGGCCCGGTCGATGGCGGTGCGCAGCCGGCGCAGCGCCCGGGGGTACTCGCCGCGCAGATACAGATAGCCGCGGTGGGCCCCGGTGGCGTAGCCCGCGACGGTCATGGCCTCGATGAGGGCGTAGGGATCGCCCTCCATCAGGACCCGGTCCTTGAAGGTGCCCGGTTCGCTCTCGTCGGCGTTGCAGACCAGATAGTGCGGATGGTCGGGCTGCTGGGCGGTGGCCGACCACTTCCGCCCGGTCGGGAACGCGGCCCCGCCCCGCCCGACCAGACCCGCCTCGGTCACCTCCCGGATCACCCCGGCGGGCCCGAGTGCGAACGCGCGCCGCAGGGCCGCGTATCCGCCGTGGGCGCGGTAGTCGTCCAGCGACCCCGGGTCCACCACCCCGACCCGGCGCAGCAGCACCAGGCCGTCGGCGCCGGCCTGGGGGACCGCGGCCACCGCGGGCGGCTCGGCCGCGGGCGCGGGGGGGGCGGGCCGCCCCGGCCGGGCGCGCCCGCGGCGGGGGGGGGGGGGCGCGGCCGCGC
>NZ_JBHYVB010000040.1:64031-69599 GCF_042750115.1 Streptomyces sp. NPDC059455 | reverse complement strand
CCATGCGGCGGAGCCGCATATCGATGCCGCGGGTAGAGGCGAAGCCCCGGTCCGGGACCGGGGCGGAGCGCCCACCATGCGGCGGAGCCGCGTATCGATGCCGCGGGAAGGGGCGAAGCCCCGGTCCGGGGCCCACCATGCGGCGGAGCCGCATATCGATACTGCGGGAAGGGCCGGGAGGTTCAGCACCGCGTCGGCGTCGCCCTCGGCGGCCGTCCGCCCGGGTGGCGGTGGCGCCAGGTCCAGAAGACCGCGGCGGACAGCAGACACCAGGCCACCAGCACCAGGAACGGAAAGGCGTGCTGGTGGGCGCGGAAGTAGATCGCGGTGTGCTGGGCGTTGACCGAGGCGCCCGGCGGGAGCCAGCGGCCGACGGCGCCTAGGAGGGAGGGCAGCAGGGGCCAGGAGACGGCGCCGCCGGAGGAGGGGTTGCCGAGGAGCACCATCAGACCCCAGGTGGGGATGAGTGCCCAGCGCCCGAAGAGGACGTTGAACATGGAGAACACCAGCCCCGAGGTGAACATCGTCAGCGCCAGGATCGCCCAGGACTCCGGGAAGGGGAGCCGGAGCGCGCCCAGCCCCTGGTCGACGATCACCGCGATCGTGAACCCGCCGAGCAGGGCGTACGCGATCATGAAGGCGATCCGTTCGGCCGGGTTGAGTTCGGCGGCGTTCACGCTGAGCTGGATGGCGCCGAGGAAGCCGATGATCGTGGCGGCCAGGGAGATGTAGAAGACCGCGAGGCCGCGTGGATCGCCGGGCTGCAGCGGTTTCACGTCCTTGACCGTGACCGGCACCCCGGATACCCGGCGAACCTTGCCCGCGGCCTGGCCGAGCACCTGGGCGACGGTCGCCCCGGCCGCGCTCGCCACATCCATCCGCACGCCGCGGCCGCGCACCTGGAGGACGGCGAAGACCCGCTGCTCCTCCAGGGACCAGCGGGCCTTGGCGTAGCTGGGGTAGGGATGCAGCCGGAGAGAGGCGTTGAGGGCCTGCTCCATCCCGGCGAGGAACCGGTTCAGCGGGGCGGCGCCGTGATCGGGGGCCACGACGGCGGTGGGGACGTTCCGGGGCGTCGGGTTCGCGAAGGCGTAGGTGTACGAGCCCGCGAAGAGTCCGGCGCCCGCGGAGATGATCAGCACGATGACGGTCGCGGGGAAGTAGGGGGACCGCTTGAAGGCCCTCCACCCCCATCGCGGTGATCGGCGTTCGGGCTCGGGGTCGGGGCGCTGCGCCAGGTCATCGGCCATGAGATCACGCTAAAGCGATGAGCCCGTACATATCGCACATATCGCGCAACACGGCGCGGACGGAAATGGTTCGCCAGCCGTTTTCCGGAGGTGAGATCCTTGGATCCGTATGTCCACCACGCCTGCCCCCGCCCTGCCCGCCCTGCTGGAGCGGCTGCCCGAGCTGATGCTGCGCGACCAGCAGCGGCTGGGACGCCGACTCGACGGTGCGCGCCGGATCCGTAAACCCGAGGCCCGTGCGGCCGTCCTCGGCGAGATCGCCGAGGAGATGACGCGTGCCGAGCTGCGGGTCACGGACCGCCGTGCCGCGGTGCCGGCCATCACCTATCCGGAAGAGCTGCCGGTCAGCCAGAAGAGGGACGCGATCCTCGAGGCCGTCCGGGATCACCAGGTGGTGATCGTCGCGGGTGAGACCGGCTCCGGGAAGACCACCCAGATTCCGAAGATCTGTCTGGAGCTGGGGCGCGGCGTCAAGGGCCTCATCGGCCATACGCAGCCACGCCGGATCGCGGCCCGCACCGTGGCCGAGCGCATCGCCGAGGAGATGCGCTCGCCGCTCGGCGAGTCCGTCGGCTGGAAGGTCCGCTTCACCGATCAGGTGGGTCAGGACACCCACGTCAAGCTGATGACCGACGGCATTCTGCTCGCCGAGATCCAGACCGACCGCGAGCTGCGCCAGTACGACACGATCATCATCGACGAGGCCCATGAGCGCAGCCTCAACATCGACTTCCTGCTCGGCTATCTGGCCCAACTGCTGCCCCGCCGCCCCGACCTCAAGGTCGTGATCACCTCCGCCACGATCGACCCGGAGCGCTTCTCCCGCCATTTCGGCGACGCGCCGATCGTCGAGGTCAGCGGGCGTACGTATCCGGTCGAGGTGCGCTACCGCCCGCTGCTCGAGGAGGGCGGCGAGGACAGCGACCGCGACCAGATCACCGCGATCTGCGACGCGGTCGACGAGCTCCAGGCCGAGGGTCCGGGCGACATCCTGGTCTTCCTCTCCGGCGAGCGGGAGATCCGCGACACCGCCGACGCGCTGAACAAGAAGAAGCTCCCGGTCACCGAGGTGCTCCCGCTGTACGCGCGGCTGTCGCACGCCGAGCAGCACCGGGTCTTCCAGAGACACACCGGCCGCCGGATCGTGCTGGCGACGAACGTGGCGGAGACCTCGCTGACCGTCCCCGGCATCCGCTATGTGATCGACCCGGGCACCGCCCGGATCTCCCGCTACAGCCATCGCACCAAGGTCCAGCGGCTGCCCATCGAGCCGATCTCCCAGGCCAGCGCCAATCAGCGCAAGGGCCGCTGCGGCCGGACCAGCGACGGCATCTGTATCCGGCTGTACTCCGAGGACGACTTCGTCACCCGCCCGGAGTTCACCGACGCCGAGATCCTGCGGACCAACCTGGCCTCCGTCATCCTCCAGATGACCGCCGCCGGCCTCGGCGACATCGAGAAGTTCCCCTTCATCGACCCGCCGGACCGCCGCAACATCAAGGACGGCGTCCAGCTCCTTGAGGAGCTGCACGCCCTGGACAGCAAGCAGAAGGACCCGCGCAAGCGGCTCACCCAGGTCGGCCGGAAGCTGGCCCAGCTGCCGGTGGACCCGCGGCTGGCCCGGATGGTGCTGGAGGCGGATCGCAACGGGTGCGTCCGTGAGGTCATGGTGATCGCGGCGGCGCTGTCCATCCAGGACCCGCGCGAGCGCCCCTCGGACAAGCAGCAGCAGGCGGATCAGCAGCACGCCCGCTTCAAGGACGAGTCCAGCGACTTCCTGGCCTTCCTCAATCTGTGGAAGTACGTCCGGGAGCGGCAGAAGGAGCTGTCCTCCTCCGCCTTCCGCCGGATGTGCCGCAATGAGTACCTCAACTACCTGCGCATACGCGAATGGCAGGACATCTACAGCCAGCTGCGCACGGTCGCCAAGACCATGGACATCCACATGTCCGAGCAGGACGCGGCGCCGGACCACGTGCATACCTCGCTGCTGGCCGGGCTGCTGTCGCACGTCGGTCTCAAGGACACCGAGAAGAACGAGTACGTGGGCGCGCGCAGCGCCAAGTTCGCGGTCTTCCCCGGCTCGGCGCTGTTCAAGAAGCCGCCGCGGTGGGTGATGTCGGCGGAGCTGGTGGAGACGTCCCGGCTGTGGGCGCGGGTCAACGCGAAGATCGAGCCGGAGTGGATCGAGCCGCTCGCCGAGCACCTGGTCAAGCGCACCTACAGCGAACCGCACTGGGAGCAGAAGCAGGCCGCGGTGATGGCGTATGAGCGGGTCACGCTCTACGGGGTGCCGATCGTCGCCCAGCGGAAGGTCAACTACGGCCGGATCGACCCCGAGACCAGCCGCGACCTGTTCATCCGCAACGCCCTGGTGGAGGGCGACTGGCGCACCCACCACCAGTTCTTCCACGACAACCGCAAGCTGCTGGGCGAGGTCGAGGAGCTGGAGCACCGCGCCCGGCGCCGCGACATCCTCGTGGACGACGAGACGCTCTTCGACTTCTACGACCAGCGGATCCCCGAGCATGTGGTCTCCGGCGCCCACTTCGACTCGTGGTGGAAGCACAAGCGGCGCGAGGAGCCGGAGCTTCTCAACTTCGAGAAGTCGATGCTCATCAACGAGCGGGCGCAGGGCGTCACCAAGGACTCCTATCCGGACTCCTGGCGCCAGGGGAAGCTCAAGTTCAAGGTGACCTATCAGTTCGAGCCGGGGGCGGACGCGGACGGTGTGACCGTCCACATCCCGCTCCAGGTGCTCAACCAGGTCACCCCGGACGGCTTCGACTGGCAGATCCCGGGGCTGCGCGAGGATCTGGTCACCGAGCTGATCCGCTCGCTGCCCAAGCCGGTCCGCCGGCACTACGTCCCGGCGCCGAACTACGCCAAGCGGTTCCTGGAAAGCGCTGTCCCCCTCCAGGAGCCGCTGACGGCGGCGCTGGGGCGGGAGCTCCAGCGGATGGTGGGCGTACGGATCGAGCCGGAGGACTGGGACCTGACGAAGGTCCCCGACCACCTGAAGATCACCTTCCGGGTGGTGGACGAGCGGCGCCGCAAGCTGGCCGAGGACAAGGACCTGGAGGCGCTGGGGCAGCGGCTGCGGCCGAAGACGCGGGCCGCGATCTCCAAGGCGTTCGAGTCCTCCAAGGAGGCCGTGGGGATCGAGCAGCGCGGCGGGCTGACCCGGTGGACGGTCGGCACGCTGCCGCGCACCTTCGAGACGCGCCGCGGCGGCCAGCCGATCAAGGCGTATCCGGCGCTCGTCGACGAGGGCTCCTCGGTGGCCGTACGGCTCTTCGACACCGAGGCCGAGCAGCGGGAGGCCATGTGGCGGGGGACGCGCCGGCTTATCCTGCTCCAGCTGCCGTCCAACCCGGCGAAGTTCGTCCAGGGCAAGCTCTCCAACCAGGCCAAGCTGGCGCTCTCCAGCAGCCCGCACGGCAGTGTGCAGGCGCTGTTCGACGACTGTGTGGCCGCGGCGGCCGACCGGCTGATCGCGGCCCGTGGCGGCCCGGCCTGGGACGAGGAATCGTTCCGCAAGCTCTTCGACGCCGTCCGCGGCGACATCATGGACGCCACGCTGGACACCGTGCGCAAGGTCCAGGAGGTGCTGGCGGCCTGGCAGTCGTGCGAGCGGCGGCTGAAGGCCACCCGCAGCCCGGTGCTGCTGACGTCGCTCACGGACATCAGGGAGCAGCTCTCGGAGCTCATCACGCCCGGTTTCGTGACCGCCCACGGCGTACGGCGGCTTCCGGACCTCATGCGCTATCTGGTGGCCGTGGACCGGCGGCTCCAGCAGCTTCCGGGCAACGCCGACCGGGACCGCGCCCGGATGGCGAAGGTGCGGGAGATGCGGGACGAGTACGCCTGGCTGCTGGAGCAGTTCCCGCAGGGGCGCCCGGTGCCCCAGGAGGCGCTGGAGGTCCGCTGGATGATCGAGGAGCTGCGGGTCAGCTACTTCGCGCACGCCCTCGGCACGGCCTATCCGGTGTCCGACAAGCGCATCGTCAAGGCCATCGACGCGGCGGCGCCTTAAGGGTGTCCCGGGGGCTCCGGCGGCCCGCCGGGGCCCCGCCGGGCGCGAGTTCGACCGCACCCCCTGACCTGCTGTAGAGTCTGCATCGCAGCGCACACAGCGCGGCGCACGGCGGCTGAGCCGCAAGCGTCACTGTTGGTCCTGTGGAGCAGTTTGGAGTGCTCGCCACCCTGTCAAGGTGGAGGCCGCGGGTTCAAATCCCGTCAGGACCGCTTACCCGGAAGGGGGGGGGGGCAGGGGGTGTCCTAAGCAGGGGAGCAGGCGGGGCCTCGCGCACACAGC
>NZ_JBHYVB010000040.1:51099-64021 GCF_042750115.1 Streptomyces sp. NPDC059455 | reverse complement strand
CGCGCCCCGCCCCCCACGAGTCGGGTCCCGCGCCCGTTCCGCGTCTTGACGGCACACCACACGCGGAGGTACCCAAACTAAAAGGTGTGCGCGGGGGTGCGCGGGAGGTGCGGCGTATGACGACGTCCGCGAGGCATGAGACCAGGGCGCTGCTGCGCGCCCATCTGGCGGCCGCCGTCGGCAACCGCCACTTCACCCGGCACTGTCCGATCTGCCATCGCCTGCTGCGGCTGGCGATGGAGCACTCGGCGGCCGACGAGGCGGGTGACGGGGCCGAACACGAGAAGCGCGAGGAGACGACGGCGGCCTCGCCACCGTCAACTCGGTAAGCCCTTACCGCGGTTGCCTTTTAGCGCAACCACTGGACACAGGGCAAGGGTTGGGAAGTGTGACGGGAGTCACCGAATGAGTTTCCGGAGTGAGGGAACTTACACCCCTCTCACCACAGGTCAATTTAATATGTGCAATTGCACCCTCTGTCCGTGACCCCCACGAGCCCCCCGAAAGCGCTCCGCGAGCTTCCCCGAGCCCCTTGCGGACCACCCCGCACAACCCGAACGATTGCGCTTCCAGGGGCACTTGAAGACCCCTGGAAGCACCCTCCGGAAGGCTGTCCCAGGGCATAAAAAGATCGCGCCGGACCCGGCGGAGTCCAGCGCGATCAACGACGCACCCATGTCGAGCGGTGGAGGGCCTGTTGGGGCAGGCACCCGTCGTGGTGGAGCCAATACAGGCGAAAACCGGGCTGGGGGGCCCGGAAATGCCCGGTTATGCGGTTGTTCAGCCCTCGCTGCGCTGCTGCGGGATGCCCGCAAGAAGAGCACGGACCTCCGCTTCGCGGTAGCGCCGATGCCCTCCGAGCGTGCGGATCGACGTGAGCTTGCCTGCCTTCGCCCAGCGAGTGACCGTCTTCGGGTCCACGCGGAACATCGTGGCAACCTCAGCCGGGGTCAGCAGCGGCTCGGCATCAGGGGTGCGAGCGGTCATGAGCGGCCTCCTCGGGAGAACCGAACCATCACGGTTCTTTCCTCTAAATTCTGCACCTTGACCCACGTTGCCCGAAATGGCGGACGCGGGCCGAGTCGGTTATAGGACGAACGGCTTGTCCTCGGCACTACAACTACACCATCTGTCCAGCCCCGTCGGCCAAACCGATGGAATTGCCCTCTCAGGTGACCAACCTCGACGGAAGCCGATGGACCATGCCATAGCGGACCGTCACACGGCCGTGACGATCAGTCACAACAGGATCAGGGGTCACCAGATCCGTCAAGGAGTGCAATACCGATGAATCCGCCCATAGTTGGGCGGAAGGAGTCCCTCCCGGACTCCTTGTCCTATTTTGACACGAGGGTGGGTGATTACCGCAAGGCCCGAAGTCAGTGCTTTAGGTCACGATTGAGGCAATGGCCCGGATCGGGACCTACGTCCCCTCTGTTCCGGCGAACCGCTCAACCGGTCGCCCGGCGCCCATTCGGCCGGGCGTTCAGCTCGCGCTCTGCCGCCCGCGGATCACGCTCCAGCGGTCGGTCAGCCGCTCGTACGCGACACCCGCACGCTCCCCGTCCCCGTCGCGCAGCGCCGCCAGACCCTCCGCCACATCCGCGGCCGAGTGGTCGTCCTCCAGCTGCCCGGCCGGCAGCGTGTGCACCAGGCCGCCGTAGTCCAGCTCGACCAACGACCGGGGGTGGAACTCCTCGAGCCACCGGCCGACGTCCACCAGCCCGTCGATCAGCGGCCCTTCGCCGAGAGCCTCCTTGAGCACCTTAAGCCCACGCGCCACCCGGCGCCTGGCCTGGACCATTGGGGTGCGGTAGCGGAGGATGAGACCGTCGTCACCCTTGGTGAACTCGCGCTCCTCGTCCCCGAAGAGCACGAACCAGCGCACCGGCACATGCCAGGTGGCCGAGCGGATCCACGGCCGGGCGTCCGGGTTGCGCTCCAGCCACCGCTCGAAGTCGGCCACCGCCTGCCGGCGCACCACCGGGGGCAGGGCCGCGTCCAGAAGGGGCCCGGGAAGGCGCTCCGGGAGCTCCTCCAGGGCCATCCAGCCCCTCAGCCGGGTACGCCACGGGCAGACACAGGTGACGCCGCCCACGAGCGCCACGAAGGCGTCCGCGCTCTCGTGCACCGGAACCGCCACCGGGGGGACCGGCAGCAGGTCAGCGAGCGAGCGGCGCAGCTCATCCTGCGCACCGGGCAGGTCGTCGCGCTTGGCATACCGAGCCCAGTGCGATCTCTCCGGCTCCGGGAACGCCGCCAGTGGCTCATAGACCCGGAGATACGCCGCGTACGGGACAATCACCGAAGACGCCAAGGTCACACGCGCTCCCTCAAGGCTGAGACCACCGCCAGGGGCTCCCTTACCCCCACCTGACGGCATCGTCCCATGCCCGGCGTACGGACTCGTCGGGGACATGGCCGATCCCCCCGGGCCCCAGGGCTTACCCTCTTGCCCACGGCCCTCCCCACCAGCCAGGAGGGCGTCTACCCCGACCTATGGGAGTCACCACCGTGACCGACGTACGTCACACCGTCAGCGCCGACGGTCCGACGGAGAGTCGCGTGCCGAACCCTCTCTCACCGCTTTCGACACTGTTCCGCTCCGATCTCGGCGGGCATGAGCAGGTGCTGCTCTGCCAGGACCGGGAGAGCGGCCTGAAAGCCGTCATCGCCATCCACTCCACCGCCCTCGGCCCGGCCCTCGGCGGCACCCGCTTCCACGCCTACGCCTCCGAGGAGCACCCCGAAGAAGCGGCGCTCCTCGACGCGCTCAACCTCGCCCGCGGCATGTCGTACAAGAACGCGCTCGCCGGGCTCGACCACGGTGGCGGCAAGGCCGTGATCCTCGGCGATCCCGAGGAGATCAAGACCGAGAAGCTGCTGCTCGCCTACGGCCGCTTCGTGGCCTCCCTCGGCGGGCGCTACGTCACCGCCTGTGATGTGGGCACCTATGTGGCCGACATGGACGTCGTCGCCCGCGAGTGCCCCTGGACCACCGGCCGCTCCCCCGAGAACGGCGGCGCCGGCGACTCCTCGGTGCTGACCGCCTTCGGCGTCTCCCAGGGGATGCGGGCGAGCGCCCAGGCGTCCTGGGGCGCGCCCACGCTGCGCGGCCGCCGGGTCGGCATCGCGGGGGTCGGCAAGGTCGGCCACCACCTGGTGGAGCACCTGCTGGAGGACGGCGCCGAGGTGGTGGTCACGGATGTGCGCACCGAGTCGGTGGACCGCGTGCTGGCCCGCCATCCCCGCGTCCAGGCGGTCCGGGACACCGAGGCGCTGATCCGCGCCGACCTGGACGTCTACGCCCCGTGCGCGCTCGGTGGCGCCCTGGACGACGCCACGGTGCCCGTCCTGACCGCGAAGGTGGTGTGCGGCGCGGCCAACAACCAGCTGGCCCACCCGGGCGTGGAGAAGGACCTGGACGGCCGCGGCATCCTCTACGCGCCGGACTACGTGGTGAACGCCGGTGGTGTCATCCAGGTGGCCGACGAGTTGCACGGTTTCGACTTCGACCGGGCCAAGGCCAAGGCGGCGAAGATCTTCGACACGACGTTGGCCATATTCGATCGGGCACAGACCGACGGCATCCCGCCCGCCGCGGCCGCCGACCGGCTGGCCGAGCACCGGATGGCGGAGGGCCATGACGCCTGAGCCGTGGCCTGGCAGATGCCACGGGCATGGGCCACGGGGCGCCCCAGGGCCGCTGGAAGCCTCTGAGAGCGTCTGAGGAGCGGTGTGAGGCGTGTGGACGGGCCGTGCGGGACCCCTTGCCGGAGGCGGCCGTACGGGGGGCGTGAGAGCCCCCTGGGAGCCATCGGAGAGAGATCCCTCACGGCCCGTCGGCGGGTCGGCGCACAAGACACGTTAAAATCGCAGCTGACCAGCGAGGAACGGGCTCCTCGCGGGTTCTGCCTCGTGGCACGTCGTGTGGGCGACGTACCGTATGGCCACAGAAGCAGGTACCGTTGAAGCCCTACGGACCGGTCTCTCTTTTGAGAGTCCGCTCCGATTTATGAACGTGAACGCGTGTCAAGACTCTGGGGCCGTCGAGCCCCGTCGTTGAGGGGGTCGAGCCATGGGGCGCGGCCGGGCCAAGGCCAAGCAGACGAAGGTCGCCCGCCAGCTGAAGTACAACAGCGGTGGGACGGATCTCTCACGCCTGGCCGAGGAGCTGGGCGCATCGCCAACGAATCAGCCGCCGAATGGTGAGCGGTTCGAGGACGATGAGCTGGACGACGACCCGTACGCACAGTACGCGGATCTGTACAACGGCGATGAGGACGAGGACGACGAACAGTCCGATCCGTCCCCGCAGCGTCGCCGCGCCTGAACCACACGTTCCAGGCGCTCGGCATATCGCCGCACACCTCCACCGGTCCGGGGTACCCGCCTCGGACCGGCTTCTGTGCTGTCCGCGCACACGGCGCGGCCATCTCAGCCCGCATGGTCACCGGTCAGCGTCACCGCTTCCGCGTCCCCGGCCGTGCGCTCGGTGATCTCACCGCTGACCCAGGCCTCGACGCCGCGGTCGGCGAGCGTGGTGAGTGCCACATCCACGGAGTCCGCCGGGACCACCGCCATCATGCCGACGCCCATGTTGAGGGTCTTCTCCAGCTCCAGGCGCTCGACCGAACCGGCCTCGCCGACCAGCTGGAAGATCGCTCCGGGGGTCCAGGTCGAGCGGTCCACGACCGCGCGCAGCCCCTCGGGGATGACCCGGGCGAGGTTGTTGGCGAGCCCGCCGCCGGTGATGTGCGAGAAGGCGTGCACCTCGGTGGTGCGGGTGAGGGCCAGGCAGTCCAGCGAGTAGATCCGGGTGGGCTCCAGCAGCTCCTCCCCCAGCGTCCGGCCGAGCTCCGGCACATCGCGGTCCAGCGCCCAGCCGGCCCGGTCGAAGAGCACATGGCGGACGAGTGAGTACCCGTTCGAGTGAAGTCCGGACGATGCCATGGCGATCACCGCATCACCCGTTCGGATGCGATCCGCGCCCAGCACCCGATCGGCCTCGACCACGCCCGTACCGGCCCCGGCGACATCGAAGTCATCGGCGCCCAGCAGCCCCGGGTGCTCGGCGGTCTCGCCGCCCACCAGGGCGCAGCCGGCCAGGGTGCAGCCCTCGGCGATGCCCTTGACGATGGCGGCGACGCGCTCCGGGTAGACCTTGCCGACGCAGATGTAGTCGGTCATGAACAGCGGCTCGGCACCGCAGACCACCAGGTCGTCCACGACCATGCCGACCAGGTCGCGGCCGATGGTGTCGTACACGCCCATCCGCCGGGCGATGTCCACCTTGGTGCCGACCCCGTCGGTGGCGGAGGCGAGCAGCGGACGCTGGTAGCGGGCCAGGGCGGAGGCGTCGAAGAGCCCGGCGAAACCGCCGAGGCCGCCCACCACCTCGGGCCGGCTCGCCTTCTTGACCCACTCCTTCATCAGCTCGACGGCGCGGTCGCCCGCCTCGATGTCGACGCCCGCGGCGGCGTAGGTGGACCCGGACTCGGACATGACGTTGAGATCTTTCGTGTCGGGGATAACGGGCAGGGCGGCGCTCAGGGACGGCGCAGGGCGTCGCCGCCGCCGACACCGGCGGTCAGCGTCGTCACACCGTCGGCGTCACCACTGCTCGGGACCTGGGTCTCGGACTCCAGGAGGTGCTTGCCCAGCAGCTCCGGATCCGGCAGGTCCATCGGGTACTCACCGTCGAAGCAGGCCCGGCACAGATTCGGCTTGGCGATCGTGGTCGCCTCGATCATGCCGTCGGTGGAGATGAACGCCAGAGAGTCGGCGCCCAGCGACTTGCCGATCTCCTCGACCGAGAGACCGTTGGCGATCAGCTCGGCGCGGGTGGCGAAATCTATGCCGAAGAAGCACGGCCACTTGATCGGCGGGGACGAGATCCGGATGTGGACCTCGGCGGCCCCGGCCTCGCGGAGCATCCGCACCAGGGCGCGCTGGGTGTTGCCGCGGACGATCGAGTCGTCGACGACCACCAGGCGCTTGCCCCGGATGACCTCCTTGAGGGGGTTCAGCTTGAGCCGGATGCCGAGCTGCCGGATGGTCTGCGAGGGCTGGATGAAGGTCCGGCCCACATAGCTGTTCTTGACCAGCCCGGAACCGTACGGAATCCCGCTGGCCTCGGCGTAGCCGACGGCGGCCGGGGTGCCGGACTCGGGCGTCGCTATCACCAGGTCGGCGTCGGCCGGGGCCTCCTTGGCCAGCCGGCGGCCCATCTCGACCCGGGAGAGGTACACGTTCCGCCCGGCGATGTCGGTGTCGGGGCGGGCCAGGTACACGTACTCGAAGACACAGCCCTTGGGGCGGGCCTCGGCGAAGGTGGTGGAGCGCAGCCCGTTCTCGTCGATGGCGACCATCTCGCCGGGCTCGATCTCACGGATGAAGGACGCGCCCACGATGTCCAGGGCGGCGGTCTCGGACGCCACCACCCAGCCGCGCTCGAGGCGGCCGAGGACCAGCGGCCGGATGCCCTGGGGGTCGCGCGCCGCGTACAGCGTGTGCTCGTCCATGTAGACGAGGCTGAAAGCGCCCTTGACCTTGGGCAGCACGACGGGGGCCGCCTGCTCGACGGTGAGCGGCTTGCCGTCCTCGTCCACCTGGCCCGCGAGCAGGGCGGTGACCAGGTCGGTGTCGTTGGTGGCCGCCACCTGGGTGGCCCGGCCGCCGTCGCGGGGCAGGGCCGCGACCAGCTCCGCCAGCTCGGCGGTGTTGACCAGGTTCCCGTTGTGGCCCAGCGCGATCGAGCCGTGGGCGGTGGCCCGGAACGTCGGCTGCGCGTTCTCCCACACCGAGGCTCCGGTGGTGGAGTAGCGGGCGTGACCGACCGCGATATGGCCCGTCAGGGAGCCGAGGGAGGTCTCGTCGAAGACCTGTGAGACCAGGCCCATGTCCTTGAAGACAAGAATCTGGGAGCCGTTGCTCACCGCGATGCCCGCGGACTCCTGTCCACGGTGCTGCAGTGCGTACAGCCCGAAATAGGTGAGTTTGGCGACCTCTTCTCCCGGTGCCCAGACTCCGAAGACGCCGCAAGCGTCCTGGGGGCCCTTCTCACCGGGGAGCAGGTCGTGGCTGAGTCGTCCGTCACCACGTGGCACGACATCGAGTCTAGGCCAGTTCAGCGGTGCGTCCGAACGAGGGACCCGTCAGGAGGGCGTAAGTCACATTCTCCGCGCCGCTCGCGGACCCCCGGGACCCGCGCCCGACCTGGGCACGGCCGGGGGCGGAGCCGCCCGTCCGAGGCGAGGATCACATCTGAGGCCCGTCAGCCGAGCACCGGGAGGTGGGCGGAGAGGTCGGCGCGGTCGCCACTCGCGGTCAGCGGCCCGGACTCCAGGGCCTCGGCCCAGGTCAGACGGCCCGTGGCGAGGCGGATCCAGGTCGGCGGATCGGTCTCGACGACGTTCGGCGGGGTGCCGCGGGTGTGCCGGGGGCCCTCGACGCACTGAATCACGGCGAACGGCGGGACCCGGACCTCGACCGAGCCGCCGGGCGCCTTCGCCGCGAGGGCGTCGGCGAGCACCCGGGTGGCGGTGGCCAGCGCCTGGCGGTCGTGCGGCACGGGGACGCCGGTGGCATCGGCCAGATCGTCGGCGTGGACCACGAGCTCCACACAGCGGGTGACCAGGTAGTCGTCCAGCCGCATCGCCCCGACGCGGGCGGCCAGCAGCCGGTCGGCGGGCGCGACGGCGGCCACCTCGGCGAACCGGGCCTCGGCGCGTTCCAGCAGCTCGCCCGGTTCCGCGTCCGCCGCGAGGGCGCGGGTCTCACCGTCGATCGAGCCCGAGTGCCCGGCCACCGCCGACGCCCAACCGGTGACGGTGACCTCGCGCGCGGGCGGCGCGGGCCGCTCCAGGAGCCGTACGACCGACGTCACGGCCATCGCCAGATGCGCGATCAGCTCCCGGACCGTCCAGTCGCCGAGCCGGGTGGGGGCGTCCAGGGCGGTCTCGTCCAGCCCCTCGGCCGCCTTCCGCACCTGCCGGAGCTGCGCGACCACGGCGGTCCTGGTCTTGGCGGGGTCATAGCTGCGGGCACGGGCACGAGGCGGCATGGCGCCGAGCCTATCGACAGCCCCGCGGGGCGGGCGGACGATGGACAGAAGGGGATAGAGAGGTATCAATCAGAATGAAAGGTGTGAATGACCATGGGCGAGCACCCCGATGCCGCCGTGGTGCGCCGCGCATGCGCCGCGTTCCAGGAGGGCGACCTGGACACCCTCTCCACGCTGCTGACGGCGGACGTCATGCAGCATGTGCCCGGTGACAACATGATCTCCGGACACCACAAGGGCCGGGACGCGTGTATGCGGCTGTACCGCACCGAGTTCGAGGAGACCGGTGGCACGCTGCGGGTCGATCTGGAGTCGGTGATGCCCGACGGGCGCGGTCATGTGATCTCCAGCCACCACGTGCGCGCCGAGCGGGGCAACCGCACGCTGGACATGAAGACCGGGCTGTTCTTCACCATCGTCGGCGGGAAGATCAGCGACATCGACCAGTGCGTCGAGGACATCGACGCCGCCAACGCCTTCTGGGGGAAGTGAGCCCCACAAGGTCCGAACGGACCGTACGGCCCGCTCCCCGACGTCAGGGGGCGGGCCGTACGGCATGCGTTCTCGGGCCAGTCCTCAGGCCAGTCCTCGGGCCGGTCCTCAGACCAGCAGACCCGGGATCGTCGCCTCGTACGACTCCCGCAGCTCGGCCAGCGGGATGGAGAACTGCCCCTGGACGTCGATCGCGTCCCCGTCGACCACGCCGATACGGGCCGCCGGAAGCCCCCGCGCCCCGCACATGTCGTTGAAGCGGACCTCCTCGCTGCGCGGTACGGCGACGATCGCCCGGCCCGCGGACTCGGAGAACAGCAGGACGAAGGGGTCCAGACCGTCGGGGACGACGATCCGGGCGCCCTTGCCGCCGCGCAGACACGACTCGGCGAGCGCCTGGATCAGACCGCCGTCGGACAGGTCGTGGGCCGCGTCCACCATGCCGTCACGCGAGGCCGAGATCAGGATCTCGGCCAGCAGCCGCTCCCGCTCCAGGTCCACCTTCGGCGGCAGTCCGCCCAGGTGGTCGTGGATCACCTGGGACCAGGCCGAGCCACCCAGCTCCGCCGTGGTGTCGCCCAGCAGATAGAGGAGCTGGCCCTCCTCCGCGAAGGCGATCGGGGTGCGGCGGGCCACATCGTCGATCACGCCGAGAACGGCGACGACGGGCGTGGGGTGGATGGCCACCTCCCCGGTCTGGTTGTACAGCGACACATTGCCGCCGGTGACCGGGGTGCCCAGGGTCAGACAGCCGTCCGCGAGCCCGCGGGTGGCCTCCGCGAACTGCCACATGACCGCGGGGTCCTCCGGCGAGCCGAAGTTGAGGCAGTTGGAGATGGCCAGCGGCTTGGCGCCGGACGCGGCCACATTGCGGTACGACTCGGCGAGCGCGAGCTGCGCCCCCGCGTACGGGTCCAGCTTGGCGTAGCGGCCGTTGCCGTCCGTGGCGACGGCCACGCCGAGGCCGGTCTCCTCGTCCACCCGGACCATGCCGGAGTCCTCGGGCTGGGCGAGGACCGTGTTGCCCTGCACGAAGCGGTCGTACTGATCCGTGATCCAGGACTTGGACGACTGGTTCGGGGAGCCGATCACCTTGAGGATCTGCTCGCGCAGCTCCTCCGCCGTGGCCGGGCGCGGCAGCTTGCCCGCGTCGTCGGCCTGGAGGGCGTCCTGCCACTCGGGGCGGGCGTAGGGGCGCTCGTAGACCGGGCCCTCGTGGGCGACGGTGCGCGGCGGGACGTCCACGATCTGCTCGCCGTGCCAGTAGATCTCCAGCCGCTCGCCGTCGGTGACCTCACCGATGACGGTGGCGATGACGTCCCACTTCTCGCAGATCTCCAGGAAGCGGTCGACCTTCTCGGGCTTCACGATCGCGCACATGCGCTCCTGCGACTCGCTCATCAGGATCTCCTCGGGGGAGAGCGAGGAGTCGCGCAGCGGCACGGTGTCGAGCTCGACCCGCATCCCGCCGGAACCGGCCGAGGCCAGCTCGCTGGTGGCGCAGGAGAGCCCGGCGCCGCCGAGGTCCTGGATGCCCTCGACCAGGTTCTCCTTGAAGATCTCCAGGGTGCACTCGATGAGCAGCTTCTCCTGGAAGGGGTCACCGACCTGGACCGCGGGGCGCTTGGCGGGCTTGCTGTCGTCAAAAGTCTCCGAGGCCAGCACGGAGACACCGCCGATGCCGTCCCCGCCGGTGCGGGCGCCGTAGAGGATGACCTTGTTGCCCGTGCCGGACGCCTTGGCCAGGTGGATGTCCTCGTGCTTCATCACACCCACGCACAACGCGTTGACCAGCGGGTTGCCCTGGTAGCAGGGGTCGAAGACGACCTCGCCGCCGATGTTGGGCAGGCCCAGGCAGTTGCCGTAGCCGCCGATGCCCGCGACCACGCCGGGCAGCACCCGCTTGGTGTCGGGGTGGTCGGCGGCGCCGAAGCGCAGCGGGTCCATCACGGCCACCGGGCGGGCACCCATGGCGAGGATGTCGCGGACGATGCCGCCGACGCCGGTGGCCGCGCCCTGGTAGGGCTCGATGTACGAGGGGTGGTTGTGCGACTCGACCTTGAAGGTGACCGCGTAGCCCTGGCCGACGTCGACCACACCCGCGTTCTCGCCGATGCCGACGAGCAGGGCGTCGTTCTCGGGGGCCTTCTCACCGAACTGCCGCAGATGGACCTTGCTCGACTTGTACGAACAGTGCTCGGACCACATGACGGAGTACATCGCGAGCTCGGCGCCGGTGGGGCGGCGGCCCAGGATGGCGCGGACGCGCTCGTACTCGTCCTGCTTGAGACCGAGCTCGGCCCAGGGCTGCTCGGCCTCCGGGGTCTGCGCCGCGTGCTTGGTGGTGTCCAGGGTCATGCGCTGACCAGCCTCTTGAGGATCGAGGTGAAGAATCCGAGACCGTCGGTGCGACCGGTGCCGATCAGCGGTTCGACGGCGTGCTCGGGGTGGGGCATGAGACCGACGACATTGCCCGCCGCATTGCAGATACCGGCGATGTCGCGGAGCGAACCGTTGGGGTTGAGCTCCTGATAGCGGAAGACGACGCGTCCCTCGGCCTCGAGTTCATCGAGGACGCGCTCATCGGCGACATAGCGGCCGTCGATGTTCTTCAGCGGGATGTTGATCTCCTGACCCCGCTCATAGGAGCGCGTCCAGGCCGTCTCCGCGTTTTCCACTCGCAACTTCTGATCACGGCAGATGAAGTGCAGATGGTTGTTCCGCAGCATCGCACCGGGGAGGAGATGGGTCTCGGTGAGTACCTGGAAGCCATTGCAGATGCCAAGCACCGGCATACCGGCCTTCGCCTGGTCGATCACCGAGTCCATTACCGGGGAGAAGCGGGAGATCGCTCCGGCCCGCAGATAGTCGCCATAGGAGAAGCCGCCCGGCAAGATCACCGCGTCGACCTGCTTGAGGTCCTTGTCGCGGTGCCACAGCGGTACGGCTTCCAGCCCGGCGGCGCGGACCGCGCGCTGGGTGTCACGGTCGTCGAGCGTGCCGGGGAAGGTGATGACTCCGACGCGTGCGGTCACGACTCCGCCTTCACGGCGGTAGCGTCGGCACCCTCGCCGGCCTCGACCTTTACGGAAAAGTCCTCGATCACGGTGTTCGCCAGAAAAGTCTCGGCGATCTGGTGGATACGGGCGAGGGCGGCGTCATCGACCGGGCCCTCCACCTCGAGTTCAAAGCGCTTGCCCTGGCGGACGTCGGCGATCCCCTCGAAACCGAGGCGGGGCAGTGCTCGCTGCACCGCCTGGCCCTGGGGGTCGAGGATCTCCGGCTTGAGCATGACGTCGACTACGACGCGTGCCACTGGCACTCCCGGTGGTGTGGTGCTGGTGCGTAAGGCGGTGCCCAAGCCTACCCCGGCCAAAAATCTACGCGAGTAGATATGCAAGGGTTCGGTCACGTTTAAGCATCGTCGGTGGCAACTGACGGGGAAAGGTCGGGGAAAAATGTACGGTCCCGATCACGGCGTGACACGCGGATGGAATTACTGGGGTTCACAATGCAATGCCAGTCACTGTACAAATGAAAAAGCATTGTTGGACACAACTGGACAGCTGACATCTTTGCACGTCAACGCAACGATGCAGCCCGAAAGGACCGATATCCGTGGCGCAGCGCGTAGTAGTCACGCTCTCCGACGACCTCGAAGGAGGCGAAGCGGAAGAGACGGTCACGTTCGGACTCGACGGCAGGTTGTACGAGATCGACCTCAACTCTGCCAATGCGTCGAAACTGCGCGACGCTCTCGCACCGTACGTGGAGGCCGGCCGCAAGCGGGCCCGCTCGGGCAAGACGTACCGGCGCACCGCCGTCGCCCCGGACCCGGCCGCGGTGCGCGCCTGGGCCCGGTCGAACGGCATGGAGGTGCCTCCGCGCGGCCGGATCCCCAAGAAGGTCTACGAAGCCTTCGACGAGTCGGCCTGAGGCGACCGTTCATCCGAGGCACCCGTTGAGGCACCCGTTCAGCCGAGTTGCACACCACCCCGGGTGGTCCGCTAAAGTCTGGAGCACGCCGAGGGGCGAGGCCGAAAGGCCGAAACCCCGAGGAAGACACCATGCGGGTGTAGCTCAGTAGTAGAGCGCCCCCTTTCCAAGGGGGAGGCGCAGTGTGCGATCCCTGTCACCCGCTCTCATCGCCTATCGGCGTCCTCTTGACGAGGATCAGGTAGAGTGATGCGCGCGCCGATCGGTGAAAGCCGGTCGGAGGCATGCGGACGTGGCTCAGTTGGTAGAGCATCACCTTGCCAAGGTGAGGGTCGCGAGTTCGAATCTCGTCGTCCGCTCCAGATCTGAGGCGGCGGGGGCGGTGAGCAGGGGCGCGCGGGAGATTGGGGGGGTGGGACAGCACCACGG
>NZ_JBHYVB010000040.1:26466-51089 GCF_042750115.1 Streptomyces sp. NPDC059455 | reverse complement strand
CGCGGACCTCGCTCACACAGAGAGAGCCTCAGTGTTGGGGAGTCCAGACCGACCTCTGCGGTTCACGCTAGCCGCGAGCGCCGCACTCCACACCCCCCCCCCCGCCTCAGGCGTTTTCGGGCGGGTGTCGCCGCAACGGGTGTGTGTTGCTTGGAATGTGACGGCGGGTCGGATCGCTGCCAGACGATGGCGATGACCGTGACCAGCCACGGTCGGCCGAGGCACCTTGAGCGGGCCCCGGCGGGTCTTTCCCCTCCCCGCCCCTTCCCACTACCAGGGGCTCCGCCCCTGGACCCCGGGCATCGACGAGCCGACGGCCGCCGAGGTGCACACCTGCACCGGTGAGCTGATCGCGGCCAGCACGCAGGCGCGGCGGCGGAAGACCGAGCGGACGCCCGCACACGTCCCAGCCGTCCAGCCGGGGGCCGGGGCAGAGCCCCGGTTTCGCTCCCCCTGGACCCGGGGGGCGACGAGGCGACGGTCGCCGTCTGCTACGCGGGCGGGGGCCGGGGCGGAGCCCCCCACGCGGTGGAGCCGCGTATCGTTACAGCCCGTCGCAGGCGTCACGGTCCGCTGGACGCCCCCTAGGGCCGTCCGGAGTGGCCCCTGAGTGGGCTCGGCGCTCGGGGTGGTAGTTCACCGGTCGAGGGTTTGGTTATAGTAGAGGCGCGTCGGAGCGGAAAAGTCCGGCGCAGGCGGACGTAGCTCAGTTGGTAGAGCGCAACCTTGCCAAGGTTGAGGTCGCGAGTTCGAGCCTCGTCGTCCGCTCAGGGAACGCAAGGGCCCCGGCCGATCGGTCGG
This sequence comes from Streptomyces sp. NPDC059455, assembly GCF_042750115.1. Taxonomy (NCBI): domain Bacteria; kingdom Bacillati; phylum Actinomycetota; class Actinomycetes; order Kitasatosporales; family Streptomycetaceae; genus Streptomyces; species Streptomyces sp. NPDC059455. Next base: position 50,288 of record NZ_JBHYVB010000040.1, on the reverse strand, counting down.
GGCCCTTGGTCGTTCTTCCGTGCCTCTCGGCCCGCGGCCTACTTCCAGCTGGTGCCGGTCAGCAGCTCGTAAGCCTCCGCGTACTTCGCGTGGGTCCGCTCGACGACCTCCGCCGGGAGCGGGGGCGGCGGCTGCTCGCTGGTGCGGTCCCAGCCGGAGGCCGGGGAGGTCAGCCAGTCGCGGACGTACTGCTTGTCGAAGGACGGCTGCGCGTGGCCGGGCTCCCACTGGTCGGCGGGCCAGAAGCGGGAGGAGTCCGGGGTCAGTACCTCGTCGGCGAGCACCGGCTCGGCGCTCTCCGCGCCGAGGGTCGCCTCGGCGTAGCCGAACTCGAACTTGGTGTCGGCGAGGATGATCCCACGGGCGCGGGAGATCTCCCGGGCGCGGTTGTAGACGGCGAGGGTGGCCTGGCGCAGCTGGGCGGCGGGCTCGGCGCCGATGCGGTGGGCCACCTCCTCGTACGCCACGTTCTCGTCGTGCTCGCCGACCGCGGCCTTGGTGGCCGGGGTGAAGATCGGGGAGGGCAGCTCGGAGCCGTCGGTCAGCCCCTCGGGGAGGGCGATTCCGCACACCGTACGGGTCTCGCGGTACTCGGCCAGGCCGGAGCCGGTCAGATAGCCGCGCGCCACGCATTCGACCGGGACCATCCGCAGCGACCGGCACACCAGGGTCCGGCCCTCCCAGTCGGCGGGGGCGCCGGCGGGCAGCTCGGTGGACAGGACGTGGTTGGGGACGAGGTCGGCGAGGAGATCGAACCACCAGAGGGAGAGCTGGGTGAGGATCTTGCCCTTGTCGGGGATCTCGGTCGGCAGGACCCAGTCGTAGGCGGACATCCGGTCGCTGGCGACCATGACGAGCTCACCGCGCTCGTTCCGGTAGAGGTCGCGCACCTTGCCGGTGTGCAGGTGCTGAAGGCCCGGAACCTCGACCGGCTCGGGCTTCTCAACGAATCCGGACACGCTTCCTCCTGGTGTTTTTGTCCAAGCCCCCTCGATTCTGCCGCACGGAACGGCATCGACCTGCGGCGGGGCGCGGAGCCGCGGGGGTGCGGCGCTCCGGGTTCCGCTTCCGGCCGGTTCGAACACGTCGTACGAGGAACTCGTGCGGCAGGACACAGATGGGGGCGTCGGGGAGGTGCCGGATGGCCGACGCGGCGATCGTGGGCAGCGGGCCCAACGGGCTCGCTGCCGCCGTCACCCTGGCCCGCGCCGGGCTGCGGGTGGCGGTGTACGAGGCCGCCGCCGACATCGGCGGCGGGCTGCGCACCCAGCCGCTCTTCGACTCGGAGATCGCCCACGACATCTGCTCGGCGGTCCACCCCATGGCGCCCGCCTCCCGCTTCTTCCGCGAGTTCGGCCTGGCCGCGCGCGGGGTGGAACTGCTGACGCCCGAGGTCTCCTACGCCCATCCGCTGGACGGCGCCCATCCGCTGGACGGCGGCCGCGCCGCGCTCGCCCACCGCGATCTGGGGACCACCTGCGCCGGGCTCGGCCCGGACGGGGAGCGCTGGCGGCGGCTGATGGCGCCGCTGGTGCGGCACAGCGAGGACGTGGTCGACTTCATCCTCTCCGGGCAGCGCGCCCTCCCCCGCGATCCGGTGGCACCGCTGCTGCTGGCCCCCCGCATCCTCGTGCACGGCACCGGGCTCGGTGCCGCCCGCTTCACCGGTGAGGCGGCGCCCGCCCTGCTCACCGGGGTCGCCGCCCATGCCGTGGGCGAACTGCCCAGCCTGGCCGGCGGTGCGGTGGCGGCCCTCCTCGGGCATCTGGCCCATGGCTCCGGCTGGCCGCTGCCGCGCGGCGGCAGCGCCCGGATCGCCGAGGCCATGGTGGACGACATCACCGCGCACGGCGGCACCTTCCACACCGGGCGCGCGATCGGCGACCTCCGTGAGCTGGACGGGTATCGCGCGGTGCTGCTCGACACCGGTGTTCCGGGGCTGCTGGACATCGCCGGGCGCGCGCTGCCCGACCGCTACGCCCGGGCGCTGCGGCGGTTCCGCTACGGCCCAGCCGCCGCCAAGGCCGACTTCCTGGTGAGCGAGCCGATTCCGTGGGCCGACCCCGCCGTGGGCCGCGCCGGGACCGTGCACCTGGGCGGCACCCATGCCGAACTGGTCCGGGAGGAGAACCGGACCGCGCGCGGGGTCCGCAGCCGGACGCCCTTCGTGCTGCTCGTCGACCCGGCCGTCACCGACCCCGGACGCGCCCGGCCCGGCAGGCGCCCGGTGTGGGCCTACGCCCATATGCCGAACGGCGACGACACCGATCCGGTGGAGCTGATCCGCTCCCGGATCGAGACGTACGCCCCCGGCTTCGGCGACACGGTGCTCGCGGCGCGCGGGATGTCCGGGCGGGACCTGGAGGCGTACGACCCCAATGACGTGGGCGGGGACATCGGCTCGGGCGCGATGACGATCCGGCAGAGCCTCGCCCGTCCGGTGCCCCGCCTCGACCCGTACCGCACCCCGCTGCCCGGCCTCTTCCTCTGCTCATCGGCGACCCCGCCGGGGCCGGGGGTCCATGGGATGTGCGGCTACCTGGCGGCCCTGTCGGCGCTACGCCATCGGTTCGGCGTACGGAAGGCCCCGTCCCTGGCCCCGGTGGCGTAGGGGCGGCTCCGGCGGATCGACGCCTGCGGCGGGCTGTTCCCCTCCCCGCCCCTTCCCTCACAGCGTCAATGTGCGGCTCCGCCGCGTGGGGGCTCCGCCCCAGGCCCCCAGTCGGGCGACCCGGACGGCACGGATGTCCGCCCGGCCATCCACCGCGCCGGTATGCCCACCGCGCTCAGCCCGCCGGTACAGGTGCTCACGGCGGCGACGGCCGACTCGTCGACTCCCGGGGTCCAGGGGCGGAGCCCCTGCCACGCGGCGGAGCCGCATATCGATGCTGCCCGCCTCACCCCCGCTTGCAGATCCGATCCAGCAGATTCGCCGTCGCGCGCTGAACCCGCTCATCCGTATGCCCCGGGCGATCCAGCGCGGGCGACCACGCGAACGTCCCCGACGCGAAGACCAGCGCACCGCTCGGGGCCCGGTACAGCGACGACTCCTGGTGGCGGATCACCCCCTCCGTGTCCTCGTACGGGGAGTGGGCCAGGAGGATGCGGCGGAGGTGGTCGGGGAGGGCGGTGCGGGGGAAGTAGCGGTCGGCCTCGCCGGCGACCAGGCCGGGGATCTCGTCGCCCTCCTCCGCGCCGGTGGCCTCCCACAGCCAGTGGCCGGCGTTGCGCACGATCAGCGGGCTCGGCTCGGGCACCCGGCCCGCGTACTGGATGCCGATGAGCTGCTGCTCGGGCGCGGTCTCCCGCCAGAGCGCCGAGCGGCCGGGGCCGCGGCGCTTGCGGCAGGTCAGCAGCCGGGCCGGGCCGGAGGGCGAGGGGGCGAGTTCGATCTGCCAGTACATGGTGTTCGCGGAGAGGAAGACCAGGGAGGTGCCGCTGTCGCGGGCCGCCTCCACGGTGTGGCGCATCGGCGCCGACCAGTACTCGTCGTGGCCGGGGAAGACCAGCCCCCGGTAGCGGGTGGGGTCGACGCTGCCCGCGTGCAGGTCGCGCATCTCGGCGTAGGCCAGGTCGTAGCCGTAGCGCTCGGCCCAGCGGATGAAGTCGTAGGCGTGCCCCACATGGAGGGGCAGCCCCGCGCCCGCGTACGGCCGGTCGAAGGAGACCGTGGTGGCCGCCTCCGACTCGCCCAGCAGTTTTCCCCGCTCGTCCCAGGCGTGGTAGAGGCTGGCGCCGGTCCGGCCGTCCTCCGGGTAGAGGTTGTACGCCTGCCAGGTGAGGTCCGGGAGGACGAGGAGGAGGTCGGCGGGGCGGCTGTCACGGACGGTGAAGGGGATGTGGCTGCGGTAGCCGTCCAGGGTGGTCAGCACCGCGACATACGCGCCGAGCTTCCAGTACGAGGGGATCTGCATCCGCCAGGACAGCCACCAGTGGTGGCAGGAGACGGTGCGGTCGGCGGTGAGCGGGGGCGGCTGGACGATCCCGGACAGCCGGGGGCTGGTGGTGATCTTCAGTGCGCCGGTGCCGTCGTAGTAGCCGATGCGGTAGATGTCCACGCTGAACTGCTGGGGCGGATCCACCGTGATCCGGAAGTCGATGGCCTCGCCGGGGGCCGCCGCGGAGGTGGAGGTGAAGCCCTTGATCTGCCGGTGGACGTCGTCGGCGGTGCGGGGGCCGGGGATCCTGGCGATGCCGCTCGCGTCGATCCGCCCGGCCGCCTGGACGTCGGTCCCGGAGAGATGGACGTCGTCGACGTACCACGGGACCACCCGGCCGGTGTCGTCGAAGTAGTTCTCACTGTCGCGCAGCCAGGGCAGCGGGCCCTGGCCGAAAGGATCCGTCACCGCGTGAGCGAGCGCTCCCGACTCCCAGCGCCGGATCTGGTCCGTCCCCACAACTGCTCCCCTCCCTGCGTTACCCGGCGGCGCCTCGCCTCGCTGTCCTCGCACACCGCACCGCCGCGGGTCCGGCCTTGTGGGCCGGGCTGCGGGGCCGGTCCTGCGGTTCTGACCGGGTTGGGCCGGAACTCCTGGGCCGGGCAACAGCGACCGGTCCAAGCACATCACATTACGCACCCACTCCGTCACCGATAGTCGCTAAATTGCCGGAACAGACACCGAACGCGCGACAAGGGTGGACATAGGAGCGGTATTCGGCGGACTCCGCGCCGCTATACCAGCCGGACGGGCTTCTCCGGGCGGACCCCCACCTCGCCGAGCCACGCGCGCAGCGGCCCGTCGTCGCCGTCCTCCACCAGGCTGAGCACCGGATGGGCCAGATCGGCCCGCCGCCGCCCGCCGACGAGCAGCGCGGGCCCGTCCAGCCAGTCGAGGCCGGGGACCGCGCCCGCGGTGTCCACGGCGGCGCAGCAGACCATGGCGGTGACATGGTCGGCGAGCAGCTCCCGGCCGGTGCGGGGCGGCTGGAGCGGGAACGCCGGGGCGAAGCCGTCGATCCACGGATCGCCGCCGGAGCCGCCCGCGGGCCCCTCGGCCCCCGCCGCGGGGCCCTGGCCGTGCGCCCGGGTGGCGGCGGCCTCCTCCCGGGCCACCTCGACGCTGAGCCGGGCGGCGAGGCGGGGGGCGCCGCCGTCGGCACCGTCGGCCGGGTCGGCCGGGGCCCCGGTGAGCCGGTCGATGACCCGGGCCAGGGTGGCCGGGGCGGGCCCGCTCGCGCGGGCCGGGGCGGGGGCGGCGCCGACGGGCTCGTGGGTGTCGTCCCGCTCGTCCAGGAGCCGGTTCAGCCGGGCGGCCTCCTGCCGCCACTTGCGGTCCACGACCTCCTCCGGGTACGCGCCCCAGTCGACCGGGGACCAGTCGGGGCCCGGCTCCGGCGGGCCGCCGTGGAAGAGGCGGGCGGCGAGCAGCGAGGTGGCCTCGTCTATCACCCCGGGCTCCTCCAGCAGGTCGCAGGCCGGGCGCTCGCTCAGCCGGGAGGTGAATCCCTCGGCGAGCCGGTCGCGGCGGGAGAGCTCGGTGAGCGCCGAGACCACGCCCGCGTCCAGCCGGGAGGGCCAGCGACCCATCCGCCAGGCGGGCAGCGCGACCCGGGTCAGCAGCCGGTCCCAGCCCGCGTAGGCGAGGCCCACCTGCTCCTGGGCGACGATCCGCAGCCCGTAGTCGACCGTCTGGGCCCGCTCAGAGGCGGCCGCGGCGACCGCGCGCTCCATCTCGGCCGCCTGGTCCCGGCAGCCGCGCAGCAGCAGCCGGGCCACCCAGCCGACGAAGGCGAAGGCGGGCCGGCGCACCGCCGCCACCAGGGCGGGCGCGGGCCCGGACGACGGCTCGCCGCCGCGGGCCGCGACGGCCACGGCGGCGTCAAGACCGCGCACGAAGCGGCGGGCGGAGGCTATGTCGGGGTGGACGGACGGGCCGGTGCCCGCCACCACGGGGGCGAGCAGCGCGCGCAGCTCGGCGACCCGCATCCACCACAGGAACGGCGAGCCGATCACCAGCACCGGTGCCCGCGGGACGCGCCGCTCGGGGCGGTCCACGACCCGGTCGGCGCCGGCCGCCGGGCCGGGCCCTCCGGTGCCACGCACCGGGCGGGGCTCCTCGACCGCTAGGGCGCCGCGGTCCCGGCGCTCCCCGCGGTGGGCGTGCGCCGGATGCGTACGGTCCTCCAGCCAGCTGTCGCAGTCGGGGGTGAGCGCTATGGCCGAGGGCGCGGGGACCTCCAGCCGCTCGGCCAGATCGCGGACCAGCTGGTAGAGGTCGGGCGCCGTTTCCTCGGCGATGGGCACCGTCGGGGTGAGCGCGGGCCTGGCCCGGACGACCACGGCGGCCACGGCCGCCGCCAGCATCAGGACCACCAGGGCGCCCCCGGTCACCACCCAGCGCAGGGCCGTCCAGCCCTCGTCCTGGGAGCCGCCGATGCTGCCGGTGGCGCTTCCGGCCAGCAGCACGACGGCGGCGGCGGCCGGGAGGAGTGCGACCGCCAGCGCGGTGCTCCGGATGCGCAGTACCGCGAGGGCGCGGGCACGCGCCGCCAGGGCACCTGCTTCGGGACCTGCCACGGTTCTCATCACCCCCTACTGTCCGGCCGGTGTTTGAACAGCGGACGACGGCGGCGTTGTTTTCTCCCCACCCACTGTCGCACCGGCCACCGACTCCGCAATGCCAGTGGGCCAGTTGCCGCACCTCGCCTGAGCGGCACACTAGTTGGGGGCCGGGCGTGCGTCAGCAGGATGCGGAACCGCTCACCCAATGGAATGGCCTTGGGTAAAACCGGGAACTTCGCGATGGCGACGCCGGGCCCCGTGTGAACAGGCCGAAGCGGGCCGAAGCGGCCTTCCGAACCGTTCACCGGCCCACTAGAGCCCCCGGTTGAGACACTTCTTACAGCCGTCCCCGGTCACTGCTTACGAACCCGCTTCGGCGGCCGCCTTCGCCGCGATGTCGGAACGGTGGTGGGAGCCCTCCAGGCCGATCCGGCCCACCGCGCGGTACGCCCGCTCGCGCGCCTTCGCCAGGTCGGAGCCGGTCGCGGTGACGGAGAGCACCCGGCCGCCCGCGCTCACCACCTCACCGGACGCGCCGTCCCGCTTGGTGCCCGCGTGCAGGACGTACGCCTTGGGGCCGTCCTTCTCGGCCACCTCATCCAGCCCGGTGATCGGGTCGCCGGTGCGGGGGGTGTCCGGGTAGTTGTGCGAGGCGAGGACCACGGTCACGGCGGCGCCGTCACTCCAGCGCAGCGGCGGCTCGGCCTCCAGACGGCCGGTGGCGGCGGCGAGCAGCACCGCGGCCAGCGGGGTCTTCAGCCGGGCCAGCACCACCTGGGTCTCCGGGTCGCCGAAGCGCGCGTTGAACTCGATCACGCGCACCCCCCGCGAGGTGATCGCCAGGCCCGCGTACAGCAGCCCGGAGAAGGGCGTGCCGCGGCGCTGCAGCTCGTCGACGGTGGGCTGGCAGACCGTGGCCACGACCTCGTCCACCAGGGCGGGGTCCGCCCAGGGCAGCGGGGAGTACGCACCCATGCCGCCGGTGTTCGGGCCCTCGTCGCCGTCGTGGGCGCGCTTGAAGTCCTGGGCGGGCTGGAGCGGGACCACGGTCTCGCCGTCGGTGATCGCGAAGAGGGAGACCTCCGGGCCGTCCAGGAACTCCTCGATCACCACCCGGCCGCAGGCCAGCGCGTGTGCGCGGGCGGCCTCGACGTCCTCGGTCACCACGACGCCCTTGCCCGCGGCGAGGCCGTCGTCCTTGACGACGTACGGCGGGCCGAAGGCGTCCAGCGCCTCGTCGACCTCGGCGGGGCCGGTGCACACATAGGCACGGGCGGTGGGCACGCCCGCCGCCGCCATCACGTCCTTGGCGAACGCCTTGGAGCCCTCGAGCCGCGCGGCCTCCGCGGACGGCCCGAAGGCCGGGATCCCGCGCTCGCGCACGGCGTCGGCCACCCCCGCCACGAGGGGGGCCTCCGGCCCCACGACCACCAGGCCCGCCCCCAGGGAGGCGGCGAGGTCGGCGACGGCGGCACCGTCGAGCGCGTCGACCGCGTGCAGCTCGGCCACCTCGGCGATGCCGGCGTTGCCGGGGGCGCAGTGCAGTGCGGTGACGTCGGGGTCGAGGGAGAGAGCGCGGCACAGGGCATGTTCGCGGGCGCCGCCGCCGATGACGAGGACCTTCACGGTAGGCAGCCTATTGCCTGGGGCGGCGGGCGCTGTGCGGCGGGGGCCGCGGCACGGTCCGAGAACGGTCCGAGAGCGGTCCGAACGCGATTCGAGGGCGGTTCGAGGGTGGTCCGGCGCGGTCCGGCCGGGAGTCCCGTGCGAGCCCTGCGCCGTGAGCGGGGGCACTCTTTTGGGTGAGGAGTGGGCGGTCCTATACCCGATGGGGCAGCCCTTACGGGCTGAAATCCGGTGATCGAGTCCTCGTGGCCAGCCGTTCGGCGGTAGGAATGGTGGTCGCGTGTCAGCCGCGCGCAGGAGAAACGCCGCCGCAGAGGGAGTCGCACGGTGAGTCAGCCGGAGATGCAGCCCGAGGGGCTCCCTCGGCAGGAGGGCGCGAGGAAACAGGGTGACCTGCTCGGCCGGCCCTTCCCGCACGGCGACTGGGGCGAGCCCGCGGAGCGGCTCGACGAGCTGTACCAGTGGGTCGAGGAGGGCGCGCTGGAGGTCGCCGGGTGGTACCTCGCCGACCGGGTGTGGAAGCGGCGGGCCGCCCGGGTGCTGCGGGCGGGGGCCGCCGTGGCGGGCGTCGTGGGGGCCGTACTGCCGCTGCTGGATCTGAACGGAACGCTGGACGGCGGCGCCGGATGGGGCGCGCTGGCGCTGCTGCTGGCGGTCGCGTGCGTCGGCGGCGACCGGTTCTTCGGGCTGACGTCCGGCTGGATGCGGGACATGGCCACGGCGCAGGCGGTGCAGCGGCGGCTGGAGGCGCTGCAGTTCGACTGGGCGTCGGAGAGCGTGCGGGAGGTGCTGGGCCCGACCGAGGGCACCGCGAGCGAGGCCGTGGAGCGCTGTCTGTCGGTGCTGCGGCGGTTCTGCGAGGACGTGTCGGAGCTGGTGCGGGCCGAGACGGCGGGCTGGATGGCGGACTTCGGATCCGGTTCCGCGCCGCTGGTCACGCAGTCGCTGATGGCTCAGGGCTCCCGCCCGGACAGCGGGAGCCCCGCGAGCCGCTTTCCGCTGCCGCCGGGCCCCGCCCGGCCCAATATGCCGCGGCAGCGTCCGCCCGAGCCGCCCCGCTGAGGACGGCCGCGGGGCCTCCCGGAGTCGGCGGTCAGCCCGGTGGTCAGCTCCGTGATCAGCCCGGTGGTCAGCCCGGTGGTCAGCTGAAGACGATCATCGAGCCCTGGCCGAGGCTGCGCGTCGCCGCCGCGTGCAGGCCCAGCCACACATGGCGCTCCCGCGCGAAGGGGCTGTCCTCGTACGGGACCGACGCCGCCGGTTCCTCCAGGCTCGTGGGACGGGCCGGGGGCGCGGGGGCGGCCGGGGGGTTGGACGGGTCGATGCCGAGCGCCGGGGCGACCGCCTCCAGCTCGCGCAGCAGTCCATGACTGGAGCCCAACGGACCGCCGCCCTCGAGGAGTTCGTCGTTGGACAGCGGACTCTGGAAGTCGACGGGGACGTACGCGCCCGCGTGGTCGTAGTGCCACACCAGATGCGACTGCTGGGCCGTGGGCTCGAACATCTCCAGCAACTGCTCGTAGTCCCCGCCGAGTTCGTCCACTGGCGTCACCGCGAGTCCGCACATCTGCAGCAGATAGGCACGGCGGAGGAAGTGCAGCGCGTCGTAGTCGAAACCGGCCACCGGGGCGACATCCCCGGAAAGACCCGGCATATAGCTGAAGACGGGCACGGGCGGCAGACCGGCATCACTGAGCGCCTTGTCGTACGCGGCGATCTCTTCGGCGAAGGGGTTGTCGGGGCTGTGGCACAGCACATCGACGAGGGGGACCAGCCAGAGGTCACATGCCACGCGATCTCACTCTCGTATCCGTACGGTCGATGGTCGGCCCAGCGTAATGCCCCACGTACGCGGCGCGAAGAGTGCAGGACCCCGGCCCTGGGGGGCGGGGGTCCATGGATCAGGGGGAGTTCGCGAAGAGTTCAGGAGGAGATCAGGGGGAGTTGACTTCCGGCTCGGTCCCCGTCCCGTTCCGCGAGCGCGTCTCCTCCCCCGCCACCAACCGCTCGATCAGCGCACGGAAATGCGTGTTGTACGCCGCTATGAGCCGCTCCGAGTCATGGGGATCCACCCGGGTGACCGCCGCCGTGAGCTCGCAGTGCCCCGTCCACAGGACACCCCGCAGATCGGGTACGCGCCGCAGGTACGGCACCGTGAACACCCAGGTCTGCACCCGCAGCCGCTGGAGGAAGTCCGACACGTACGGATTGCCGACCAGTCCGCAGATCTCCCGCCAGAAGCGCAGGTCGTAGCCGATGAGGATGTCCAGATCGCCGGAGCGGGCGGCCCGTTCGGCCTCCTCGGCCCGCCGCCGCACCGAGGCCAGCGCCTGCGGGGTCATGGTGCTCAGGGACCGCTCGCCGTAGTGCCGGAAGACGCCCTCCACCACCATCGTCCGGGCGTCCACCATGTGCCGGAAGTCGTCGATGGTGAACTCGTGGACCTTGAAGCCCCGGTGCTCCTCGACATCGAGCAGCCCCTGCGAGCACAGGTCCAGCAGCGCCTCCCGGACGGGGGTCGCGGAGACGCCGTACTGCTGGGCGATCTCCTTGACGGTGAACTGGCGCCCCGCAGGGAGCCTGCCCGCGAGCACCTCGTCACAGAGCGCGTCGGCGATCTGCTGCCGCAGGGTGTTCCGCTTGACCGGGCTGGTGCCGGGCACGGGCATCGAGGACCGTCTCCTTCCACGGCCGTCGGTGGTAAGAATGCGGACGGCCCTCGCATCACGATATGCGAGGGCCGTTGCGCGGAACACGCAGAGTGCGGCAGTGGTCTACACCGGGCAGCCATCGGGCAGCCGTCGGGCCGCGTCCAGAGGCAAACGGGCAGCGCCCGGAAGCCGGTACCGGCGGCCGCTACGCCGTATGTGCGTCGGCCGCGTTCAGCGCCTCGTCCAGGATCGCCAGACCCTCCTTGGCCTCGGCCTCGGTGACGGTGCACGGCGGCACGACATGGGTGCGGTTCATGTTCACGAAGGGCCACAGACCGCCGCGCTTGCAGGCCGCCGCGAAGTCGGCCATCGGCTGGTTGTCCGCTCCGCCCGCGTTGTACGGCACGAGCGGTTCGCGGGTCTCCTTGTCCTTGACGAGGTCCAGCGCCCAGAAAACGCCGAGGCCGCGCACCTCGCCGACCGAGGGGTGTCGCTCGGCGATCTCCCGCAGCGCGGGGCCGATCACGTTCTCCCCGATCGCGGCGGCGTTCTCCACGATCCCCTCCTCCGCCATCGCGTTGATCGTCGCGATGGCCGAGGCGCAGGCCAGCGGGTGGCCGGAGTAGGTGAGCCCGCCCGGGTAGGGGCGCTGGTCGAAGGTCGCGGCGATCTCGGCGGAGATCGCGACGCCGCCGAGCGGCACATAGCCGGAGTTGACGCCCTTGGCGAAGGTCAGCAGGTCCGGGGTGACGCCGAAGTGGTCGGCCGCGAACCAGTGGCCGGTGCGGCCGAAGCCCGCCATGACCTCGTCCAGGATGAACACGATGCCGTAGCGGTCGCAGATCTCCCGGACCCCGGCCAGATAGCCGGGCGGCGGGACCATGATCCCGGCGGTGCCGGGGATGGTCTCCAGGATGATCGCGGCGACGGTCTGCGGGCCCTCGAAGGCGATGGTGTCCTCGAGGTGGCGCAGCGCGCGCTCGCACTCCTGCTGCTCGCTGTCGGCGTGGAAGGGCGAGCGGTAGCGGAACGGCGCCCAGAAGTGCACCACACCCGCCGAGGCGGTGTCGGAGGGCCAGCGGCGGGGGTCGCCGGTGAGGTTGATCGCGGCGGCGGTGGCGCCGTGGTACGAGCGGTAGGCGGAGAGCACCTTGGCGCGGCCGGTGTGCAGCCGGGCCATGCGGACCGCGTTCTCCACCGCCTCGGCGCCGCCGTTGGTGAAGAAGATCTTGTCGAGGTCACCGGGGGTGCGCTCGGCGACCAGCCGCGCCGCCTCGGACCGCACGTCCACGGCGAACCCCGGCGCGATGGTGCACAGCTTCGCGGCCTGCTCCTGGATCGCGGCCACGACCTTGGGGTGCTGGTGGCCGATGTTGGTGTTCACCAGCTGGCAGGAGAAGTCGAGGTAGCGGTTGCCGTCGTAGTCCCAGAAGTACGAGCCTTCGGCGCCCGCGACGGCGAGGGGGTCGATCAGGCCCTGCGCGGACCAGGAGTGGAAGACATGCGCGCGGTCGGCGGCCTTGACGGCGGCGCCGGCCGCGTGGTCGGGGCTGGGCTGCACGGACACGTTCGTACCTCGGATCGCTCGCGGGTCGGGGCGGCACCAGCGTACGGACCCCGGCCCCGCGCCCGGCACCGACAGCCTGTCCGGGTTTCGGGTCGTACGCCGACATCCTGCCGGGCGGCGGAGGGACCTGTGGCCGTCGCCGGTGGTCGGGGCGCGGCTGTCCGGATTTCGCTCCCGGCGGTCCCCTCCGGAGCTCCGGATATCCGTTCTCCGGCTCGGGAGTGACACAGGACGGATATGGAACCGATAACGGATCGTCCGCGTCGTCCACTTCGCTCTCAGCCGCCCTTATTCTCTCCGGGGGGCTGATCAGGGGGATTCACGGGGAAGGGACGATCGACGCATGGAAGACCTGGGGGCCGAGGACCCTCGCTGGATCGGTGAGTACCGGCTGCTCCGGCGCCTTGGCGCGGGTGGCATGGGCCGGGTGTTCCTGGCTCATTCAGCACGCGGGCGCACGGTGGCGGTGAAGCTCGTCCAGACCGAGCTCGCCCAACAGGCCGAATTCCGGCGGCGGTTCAAACAGGAGGTGCGGGCCGCACAGCGGGTCGGGGGCGCATGGACCGCGCCGGTGCTGGACGCCGACACCGAGGCCGCCACCCCATGGGTCGCCACCGGCTACATCGCCGGTCCCTCCCTGCACGCGATCGTCGCCGAGTCGGGCCGTCTGCCCGAGCGGACCGTCCACATCCTGGCGCACGGCCTGACGCAGGCGCTCCGCGACATCCACGACGCCGGTCTGGTCCACCGCGACCTCAAACCGTCCAACGTCCTGGTCACCATCGACGGTCCGCGCGTCATCGACTTCGGTATCGCACGGGCGCTGGAGACCGTCACCGACGGCATCCTCACACGCAGCGGCGCCGTCGTCGGATCGCCCGGCTTCATGTCGCCCGAGCAGGTGCGCGGCGAGCGGGTCACCCCGGCCAGCGACGTCTTCTGCCTCGGCTCGGTGCTCGCCTACGCGGCGACCGGCCGTCAGCCCTTCGGCACGGCCGACAGCGGGGTGCACGCGGTGATGTACCGCATCGCCCAGGAGGAACCGGACCTGGACGGGCTGCCGGAGGGGCTGCGTGACCTCGTCACCGACTGCCTGAAGAAGGCCCCGGACGACCGGCCCTCGCTGGAGGCGTTGCTGGAGCGTACGGCCGGGGCGGACGACGACGGCGAGCCGTGGCTGCCGGGCACGCTCGTCGCCCAGCTCGGGCGGCACGCGGTGCAGTTGCTGGAGGTGGAGACGCCCGCCGGGCCGGGGGTGCCCGCTCGGCCCGCCGTACCGCCCGCGGCCGGGGCGCCGGGCCCCGCCGTCCCGCCGCCGCCCGCCGCGCCGCCGTCGGCCACGTCGTACCCCCTGGCCCCGGCGGAACCCCCCACACCCCCGCCACCGACCACCCCGCCCCGCCCCTCGGCGGCGCCCCTCCCCCCGGCTCCGTCCACTCCGCCCTCGGCGGGCGCGGCGCAGGGCGGCCCGGCCCGGCCCGGCGGGGACCCGGGCGCGCCGCGGGCGGGCGAGGACCAGGGCGAACCCGACCCGGCCGCCGGGCCACAGGCAGGCGGCACGCCGTCGGCCGACCCGCGCCGGCCCGCCGGCCCGTCCGGCGCCCCGCAGGCCGACGCGGCGGGGGGCTCCGCCGCCCCGCCCAACGCACCCGGTGGTGCCACACCCGGCGGACCGTCCGCCGCGCCTCAGGCAGGCGCGGGGCAGGCCGGACCGGGCCACGGCGCCCCACACGCAACACCTGGCGGCCCTGCCGCCACACCGCACGCAGGCGCCGGGCAAGCCGCGCCGGATCACGGCACCCCGCACGCGGGCGCACCGGGCCACGGCGCCCCCGGAAGCACCACCCCGCCGCAGGCCGGGGCAGCCGGGGGAGCCGCCGCCTTGCCCAACACACCCGGTGGCGCCCCGCACGCAACACCCGGCGGACCTGCCGCCGCACCGCAGGCAGGTGCGCCGCAGGCGCCTGGTGGTGCCGCGCCGAGCCATGGCGCCCCGCACGCCGCCGCACCCGGAACACCCGCCGGACCCTCCGCCGGGCCGCAGGCGAGCACGCCGCACGCAGGCCCGCCACACGCAGGCACCCCACACGCGGGCACACCGCACACAGGCACGCCCGGCCACGGCGCGCCCGGAAACGCCACCCCGCCGCAGGCAGGCCCGGGTGCCGTCGCTCCCAACTCGCCCGGTTCCGCCGGGCCCTACGCCCCCGGGGCGTACGGCTACCCGTCGCACGCCACGCCGCCGCAGGCACCGCAGACGCCGCAGGCGGGCGCGGAGGGTGAGCCGCCGACGCCGGCGCACGGCTTTGGGCCGCCCGCGGTCACCTCGTTCGGGGCGGCCGCCGGGTCGCCCTCCGCCGGGTTCGGCGGACCGGGTGGGCCAGGGGCGCCGAGCGGGCCCGGGGGCGGCTCGTCGCAGACGCCCCCGACGCCGAACCGGCGGCGCCGTAAGACGCTCATCGTCGTCTCCGCCGCCGTCGCCACCGCCCTCATAGCCGGGGTCACCGCGCTCGCCATCGTCAAGGGGAACGACGACAAGGGCGACCGGGCCAAGACCGACTACGACAAGATGACCCACACAGCGCCCACCCCGGGCGCATCGGGCGGCGGCAACTCCAAGGGCTCCTCCGGGGGTTCGGACGGCCCCGATCCGTCCGCGACCAAGCTGGAGACGTCGGGCGACGTGCCCACCGAGTATCTGGGCGCCTGGGAGGGCGAGATCAAGGAGAGCGGCGAGTCGACCGGCAAGATCCGCCGGGTCGTGCTCTCGCAGGGGCCGGTCGGCGCGGTCGTCGCCGAGACCCTGACCTCCGACTCGGACTCGTTCTGCCAGGACTCCGCCAAGCTCAAGTCGGTGGACAGCCTGCTCCTCATCGAGGACGAGGAGGTCGCCACCAGCATCCCCGAGGACAGTTGCAGCGCGGTCGGCGAGCAGACGCTGCGGCTGGGCAACGACGGCACTCTCGCCTGGAGCACCACGGACGGCTCCTCCGAGGCGACGCTGCGCCCCTCCAAGAGCGGCGGCAAGCCCATCCCCTCCGGGTACGTGGGCACTTGGCTGGCCAAGGACGCGTTCGGGAAGCCCGACGCCACGTTGAAGATCACCATCAAGCAGGGCGCGATCGGCTCCGTGGTGGGCCAGGAGGTCGCGGACAGCAAGAAGTACCACTGCGAGGGTGACCGGATCCTGGCCTCGGTGGAGAAGGGACTGGTCCTCAGCCCTTCGAAGTTCACCGGGGGAACTCCCAAGAATCTCTGCGGACCCGGCACGTCACTCACGTTCACATCTTCCGGACATGACAAGCTGCGTGTCGAATATGACGACCCGGACGATTACAGCGATGAGACGATGACACAGACGTTCACCCGCCTCGACTGATCGGCCGATCGGCAGAGGGACTATCGGCACAGGGACAGGAGCCACACCGCGATGGAGAACCTCGGGGCCCAGGACCCGCGGTGGATCGGCGAGTACCGACTGCTCGGCAAGCTGGGCGAGGGCGGAATGGGCCGGGTCTATCTCGCCCGCTCCGCCCGCGGCCGCACCGTGGCGGTGAAGCTCGTACAGGCCGAACTCGCACGCCAGGCGGACTTCCGCAGCCGCTTCAAACGGGAAGTGGAGGCCGCGACACGAGTCGGCGGCCAATGGACCGCGCCGGTGCTCGACGCCGACACCGATGCCGAGGTGCCCTGGGTGGCCACCGGCTACATCGGCGGTCCGTCCCTGCACAGCGTCGTGGCCGAGGACTTCGGGGCGCTGCCCGAGCGCTCACTGCGGATCCTGGCCCACGGACTGGCCCTCGCGCTGCGCGACATCCACGGCGCCGGGCTGATCCATCGCGATCTGAAACCGTCCAACATCCTCGTCACGATCGACGGTCCGCGCGTCATCGACTTCGGCATCGCGCGCGCCCTGGACGCCGTGGGCAGCACCACGGGCGGCAATCTGACGACGACCGGCGCGGTCGTCGGCTCGCCCGGGTTCATGTCGCCAGAGCAGGTGCGCGGGGAGCCGGTCACCGCCGCGAGCGATGTCTTCTGCCTCGGCTCGGTGCTCGCCTTCGCCGCCACCGGACGTCAGCCCTTCGGCAACCTGGACAGCGGCATCCACGCCCTGATGTACCGAATAGCCCAGGAGGAGCCCGATCTGGTGGGGCTCCCGGAAGGGGCGCTCGGGATGGTCACCGCGTGCCTGGAGAAGGACCCGGCCAAGCGGCCGTCGGTGGACGAGTTGGTGGCCGCCACCCAGCCGGTGGCCGATGACGGCGAGCCCTGGCTGCCGGGCGGACTGCTCGCCCGGCTGGGGCGGGACGCGCTCCAACTGCTGGAAGTGGAGGCCGAGAACGCGCAGCCGGACTCCCTGACGCCGCCGCAGAGCCCGTCGGCGTACGGCCACCCCCAGCCCGGCCCCGGTCCCCACACACCGCCCGGTCCGCACACACCGCCCAGCCCGTATGCCTCCCCGTCCGCGTACGCGACGCCCCAGGCGCACGGGTACGCGATGAACGCCCAGCCCTGGCAGGGCGGCTATCAGGCGCCGGTCGGCTACCCCGGCCCCGGCACGCGGATGAGGCCGATCCGGGGTCTGGCCACCGCCTTGGTGAGCATGTTCGGCGTCTGGCTGACACTGACCCTGCTCGACATGGCGCTGAACATCTCGCTGCTCGACGCGTACTTCGGCGGCGATCTCGACCCGGCCGCCCGGAACATCATCTACAGCAAGAGCAGTGACATCGATTCGCTGGGCACCGGGATCGGTGTCGCGGTGTGCGTGCTCGCCGTGCTGTGGCTGGTCTGGTTCCGGACCGCCTACATCAACTCCACGGTGCTCAACCCCGGGCGGCAGCGGTTCGGCAGCGGCTACTCCGTGGGCGCCTGGTTCATCCCGGTCGCCCAGCTGTGGCTCCCCAAGCAGATCGCCAACGACATCTGGACCTCCAGCACTCCCCCGGGGCCCGGACGTAACGGACGCGCGGTGCTGCACTGGTGGTGGACGTGTTTCGTGCTCATGTTCCTGATGTTCCCGGTGCACGGGGCCAGCGAGATCGTCAGCGACAACATCAAGGAACAGCGACCCGGTGTCGTCATCAACATCGCCGACGACGCCATCGGCATCCTGGCGGCGGTGCTGGCCATCGGCGTGGTCCGGCGGATCACCAAGATGCAGGAGCGGCGGGCCGCACAGCCCGTCGGCCAGGCGCAGCAGCCCGCCGGGGTGTTCGGCCCGCCCGCGGCGTAGTGACGCCGAGGCGCGGGCCGCGCTTCCGCCGTGGCCCGCGCTCCCGCCGAGGGGTCAGAGGAACGAGTTGATCTGGATGGTCTCGTCACGGCCCGGCCCGACGCCGATGGCCGAGATCGGGGCGCCCGACATCTCCTCCAGCGCCTGGACGTACTTCTGCGCGTTCTTCGGCAGCTCGTCGAAGGTCTTGGCCTGGGTGATGTCCTCCGACCAGCCCGGCAGCGTCTCGTAGATGGGCTTGGCGTGGTGGAAGTCGGTCTGGCTGTACGGCAGCTCCTCGACGCGCTTGCCGTCGATCTCGTACGCCACGCACACCGGGATCCGCTCCCAGCCGGTGAGCACGTCCAGCTTGGTGAGGAAGAAGTCGGTCAGGCCGTTGACCCGGGTCGCGTAGCGCGCGATGACCGCGTCGAACCAGCCGCAGCGCCGGTCGCGCCCGGTGGTCACACCGCGCTCGCCGCCGATCGTGCGCAGCTTCTCGCCGTCCTCGTCGAGGAGCTCGGTGGGGAACGGGCCCGCGCCGACGCGGGTGGTGTACGCCTTCAGGATGCCGATCACGCGGCTGATCTTCGTCGGGCCCACTCCGGTGCCGGTGCAGGCGCCGCCCGCGGTCGGGTTGGAGGAGGTGACGAAGGGGTACGTGCCGTGATCGACGTCGAGCAGGGTGCCCTGCCCGCCCTCGAAGAGCACGACCTGGCCCTGGTCGATGGCGTTGTTGAGCAGGAGGGTGGTGTCGGCGACATAGCCGCCGAGCCGGTCCGCGTAGCCCAGCAGCTCCTCGACGACCTGGTCGACCGCGATGGCGCGGCGGTTGTAGAGCTTGGCCAGCACCTGGTTCTTGTAGTCCAGGGCCGCCTCGACCTTCTGCCGCAGGATCGACTCGTCGAAGAGGTCCTGGACCCGGATGCCCACGCGGTTGATCTTGTCCGCGTAGGCCGGGCCGATGCCACGGCCGGTGGTGCCGATCTTCCGCTTGCCGAGGAATCGTTCCGACACCTTGTCGAGGGTCGTGTGATACGGCGTGATCAGATGAGCGTTACCGCTGATCAGCAGCTTGGACGTATCGACGCCGCGGTCGGCGAGCCCGCTCAGCTCGGAGAGCAGGACCGCGGGATCCACGACGACGCCGTTGCCGATGACCGGGGTACACCCGGGCGAGAGGATTCCGGACGGGAGGAGGTGCAGCGCGTACTTCTGGTCGCCGACCACCACCGTGTGGCCCGCGTTGTTACCGCCCTGGTAGCGCACTACATAGTCCACGGAGCCACCGAGCAGATCGGTGGCCTTTCCCTTGCCCTCGTCACCCCACTGAGCACCGAGCAGCACAAGTGCGGGCACAGGCGTACACCCCTTCCGGGCGGGGCATGTCCAACGTGCATGGTGACGTGCGCCACCACAAGAGCCGTCGAACCGGTGCCCCGGATAGACGAAGCCCCTGGCGCAACAGCGACAGGGGCTCTTGCACCGAGAGATTACCTGAGGAAGGACCGAGGTGTCGGCTCCAGATCCCCGGCCCCCTGCGCCGGACACCGCCCGGGGGCGCCCGCTGCTCATGGTCATCGACCCCAACGCCCGCCGCACGGACGGGGAGTCGGTGCGAATCGCGAAGGATGTGCTGTGTGCGGGCGCGCAGACGAAAATCTGCCTGCCGGACGGCCCGGAGGAAGTCGAGCGGGCGCTGGCCCGCCGGGGCGCCCGCCGGCCGGTGCTGGTGGGCGACGACCGCGCCCTGCTGCGGATGGTGGAGCTGCTGCACCGGCGGCGGGAGCTGGCGGACGCCGCGCTGTCGGTGGTCCCGGTCGGCGGCTCCGCCACGGTCGCCCTGGCCCATTCGCTCGGGGTGCCGACGGACGCGGTCGCCGCGGCCCGTACGGTCCTCGACGGGACCGCGCGCCCGCGTGACCTGCTGGTGGACGAGAGCGGTGGAGTGGTCCTCGGCGGTCTGCGGATCCCCTCCGGGCTCGCTCCTCACGGTGCGCACGACGGGATGCCGGGCGGGGGGGGGGGGGGGCGCGGCCGCGGCCCGCGGAGGGGCGCGCTCGGGGGGGGGGGGGGCGCGCGGGGGGGCGAGGGCGGGCGCGCGGCGCGCGCGGGCGGGGGGGGGGGGGGGGGACGTCGGGGGGTGGGGTCTCCCGACGGGGCTCGCGCGTCCGGGGGGGCCGGGCGGGAGGCGGGGGGGCGGCGGCGGCGCGACGGCCGGGCCGGACGGAATGGACGGAATGGACGGAATGGACGGGCCGGACGGGCACGGCCCGGGGCCGCACGGCGACGGGACGCGGGGCCGGGACTGCGGCTGCGATCCCTGCGTCCACGACCGCCGCCGGGCCGAGGACGGCCGGGACGGCGCGGGCCCGCCCGGCCATGACCGGGAGGGCCCCGACGGGGAGGGCGACGGCCACCGGCCGTGGTGGAGCCCGGCGGCCCGCACCGCCCGCACCGCGCTGACGCTGCTCTCGCTCCCCGTGATCGGCCTGTCGGGCGGCGCCCGGCGCCCGGCGCATCCGCCGCCGCAGCGGCTGCGGATCGAGGCGGACGGGGTGCTGCTGACCGATCTGGACCGGCCGGTGGAGCGCGTCTCGGTCTCGACGGCCGCGCCGGGCGGCGGGCTGGCCGAGATCGTGGTCCACCCCCACGCGGCGGGCGGCCCGCTGCGCACCCGGGCACGCGCCGTCACCGTCTCCGGCCCGGACTTCCGCTACCACGCGGACGCGCTGATCCGCGGCCCGGTCCGCAGCCGCACCTGGACGGTCCTGGCCGAGGCCTGGAGCCTGATGCTCCCCCACCGCCCTTGAGCCCCACTCGCGCCGCTACGGGGCCCGGTGGGGCCGGGGCGGCGCGGGCGTGCCGGGCCGGGCGGCGTGGGCAGGGATTCAGCCCGCTTCGGCCTCGCGGGCCTCGGCGGCGCGGCGCTCGGCCTTCTGGGCGCGCCAGCGCTCGAGCATCTTGGGCAGCTCCCGCTGGACGAATTCGAAGAAGTCGGCGGTCTCGGTGATCCGCAGCCCCGCCGGGGTGCCGGGGCCGAGCACCTTCGCGCCGTCGCGCATGGTGCTCTCCCAGCGGGCGACAATCTGGTCGCGGCGGGTCAGCGTCTCGTACCAGACCTCGTTGTTGTAGAGCCGGTAGCGATCGCGGCGGGAGCCCGGCTCGCGCTCCCGCACCACCATGTCGACCTGCGACAGATAGCGGATCGCGCCCGAGACCGCGGCCGGGCTGATCCGCAGCCGCTCGGCGAGCTCCGCCGAGGTAAGGGCCCCGGAATCGGAGACGAGAAGCGCCGCGAAGACCCGCGCCGCCATGCGCTGCATCCCGGCCTCGGCCAGATCGGCCGCGAACCGCTCGACGAACCTGGACACCGCCGCCTCGTCACGCGCCGCTTCACCGGGCGTGTCATCGGGGGCGCCCCCCGGTTCGATCGTCTCCCTCACCGCTTCATCATCTCCCCTCTTCGTCACATCATCATAAGTTTATACGGTTCCTTAACTTCACAAATTTGTGAAACTAGCGTAGCTTCGAAATCATGAAAACGGCTATCTCCGTGTCCGGCCTCCACAAGTCCTTCGGCCGGACCCACGCGTTGGACGGCCTCGACCTCGAAGTCGAGGCAGGTGAGGTCCATGGCTTCCTCGGGCCCAACGGCGCCGGAAAGTCCACGACCATCCGGGTTCTCCTCGGGCTGCTCCGCGCCGACTCCGGCGCCGTGCAGATGCTGGGCAAGGACCCCTGGCACGACGCGGTCGACCTCCACCGCCACATCGCGTACGTCCCCGGAGACGTCACCCTGTGGCGCAACCTGAGCGGTGGAGAGGTCATCGACCTGTACGGGCGGCTGCGCGGTGGGCTGGACAGCGCACGCCGCGCCGAGCTCCTGGAGCGGTTCGAGCTCGACCCCACCAAGAAGGGCCGTACGTACTCCAAGGGCAATCGCCAGAAGGTCGCCCTGGTCGCCGCGTTCGCATCCGAAGTGGAGCTGCTGATCCTCGACGAGCCGACCTCCGGGCTCGACCCGCTCATGGAGGAGGTCTTCCGCGAGTGCGTCGCCGAGGAGCGCGACCGGGGTCGTACGGTGCTGCTCTCCAGCCACATCCTCAGCGAGGTCGAGGCGCTCTGCCGGAGGGTGAGCATCATCCGCAAGGGCCGGCGGGTGGAGTCCGGCACCCTCACCGAGCTGCGCCATCTGACCCGTACGTCGGTGACCGCCGAGCTCGCCGGCGAGCCCAACGGCCTGTCCGGCCTCCCCGGTGTGCACAACGTGGACATCCAGGGCAGCCAGGTCAAGCTCCAGGTCGAATCCGACAAGATGGACGCCGTGCTGCGGCAGCTCACCCAGGTCGGGGTGCGCAGTCTCATCTCCACCCCGCCCACCCTGGAAGAGCTCTTCCTGCGCCACTACCAGGACGACATCACGGGCACGGAAGCCGAGGCGATCGCCCGATGACCGCCGTAGCCGACGCCCGGGTCTCCCCCCGCACCCGCGGATCGGCCCACGATCTGGCGGGCACGGGCACGCTGCTGCGGCTCGCCCTGCGCCGCGACCGGATCATGATGCCGGTGTGGGTGCTGTGCCTGGGGCTCACGGCCAGCAGCACCGTCGGCCGTCTGAAGAGCGCGTACGACACCCCCGCCCGGCGCGCCAATCTCGTCGAGGACATGAACGGGAACGGCTCGACCCGGGCCCTGTTCGGCGCCGCCTTCGACGACACGCTCGGCGCGCTGACCGTCTGGCGCGTGGGTGCCTTCCTTACGGTGTTCGCCGCGATCATGAGCCTGCTCATCGTGATCCGGCACACCCGTGAGGAGGAGGAGACCGGCCGCCAGGAGGCGCTCTCCGCCGGCATGGTCGGCCGCCGCGCGGGGCTCACCTCGGCCCTGCTCGCCGTGGCCATCGCCAACGGCGCGGTGACCCTGCTCATCGCGGGCGGCCTCGCGGGCCAGGGCGGCACCGGCGCGCTGGCCCTCGGCCTCGCCGTCGGGCTGTCCGGTATGGCCTTCGGCGGTCTGGCCGCCGTCGCCGCCCAGCTCACGGAGAACGCACGGCTGGCCCGGGGCCTGAGCTCCGCCGCGGTCGGCATCGCCTTCGTGCTGCGCATGGCGGGTGACGCCGCCGAGGACGGCAGCAAGGGCTCCGGCCATGTCCTGGTCTGGCTCTCGCCGCTGGGCTGGGCCGAGTACGCCCGGCCGTACGCGGACGAGCGCTGGTGGCCGCTGCTGCTGATCGCCGTGCTCGCCGCGGCCTCGATCGCCCTCGCGTACTCCCTCGCCGGGCGTCGCGACGTGGGCGCCAGCTTCTACGCCAGCCGTCCCGGCCCGCCGGCCGCCGGCCCGCTGCTGAGCGGGGTCTACGGCCTGGGCTGGCGGCTGCAGCGCGGCGCCCTGTTCGGCTGGGCCGCGGGCATCGTCTTCGCGGGCGCCATCTTCGGAGGCATCTCCGACGGTGCGAACGACTTCCTCGGCGACAGCGACAAGACCCGCGACATCATCCAGCGGATGGGCGGCGCCCAGGGGCTCAACGACGCGTTCCTGGCCGCCATGGTCGGTGTCCTGGGCACCATTCTCACCGTCTACACCACCACCTCCGTGCTGCGGCTGCGCAGCGAGGAGACCGACCAGCGCGCGGAGCCCCTGCTGGCCAACGCCGTCGGCCGGCTGCGCTGGGCCGGGAGCCACCTGGTCATCGCGTACCTCGGCCCGGTCGTCATCCTCGCCATCGGCGGTCTGGCGCTGGGGTTGGGCTACGGCATCGCGGCGGGCGATCTGGCCGACCAGCTCCCCCGCTGCCTCGGTGCCACCCTCGCCCAGCTCCCGGCGCTGTGGGTGCTCACCAGCGTGACGCTCTTCCTCGTGGGCGTGGTGCCGAAGTACTCGGCCGCGGCCTGGGCCTTCGTCGGCTGGGTGGTCGCCTTGGGCTGGATGGGCCCGGCGCTGGAGCTGTCCGATTCCGTCATGGACACCTCACCCTTCAGCCATCTGCCGAAGCTGCCGGGCGACGACGTGACGGCAGCGCCGTTCCTGTGGCTGCTGCTCCTCTCGGTCATTCTCGCCGCCGGAGGACTGGTGGGCATGCGCCGCCGTGACATCGGCGGCTGACCCCCGTCGGCCCACCACGTCCCGGCAACCGCCCCCCGTTGTCCACAGGCTGTGGACAAAGGGGGGGCTGGTGTTCCCCCCCCCGTCGCCGGGGCCGCTCCGAGCTCGGCCCGCAGCGCGCGCCGGGGTGGTTTTAACATATGACGGGGCCGC
>NZ_JBHYVB010000040.1:0-26456 GCF_042750115.1 Streptomyces sp. NPDC059455 | reverse complement strand
CCGCGGCGGGTGTACTGTGGGGCTGGGCGGCCTTTCACTGGGTGTGCTCCCCGCCTTCGGCCCACCAGGTCCGGTACAGCCCCCCCGTTTCAACTCCGGCTGTGGACAACGGGGGCTCTCTTGTCCCGCCCGCCTTCGCCGGCTCCGCTCAGAGCTCGACCCGCAGCTCCCGCAGACCGCGGATGACGAAGTTCGCCCGCCGCTCCGGCTCCTTGACCAGCCGCAGTCCGGGCGCCTTGCGGAGCAGTGCGCCGAAGGAGGCGATCAGCTCCAGTCGGGCCAGCGGGGCGCCCAGGCAGTAGTGGATACCGGCGCCGAAGCTGATGTGGGGGTTGTCGGTGCGGGAGAGATCGAGAGTGTCGGGGCGGTCGAAGCGGGCCGGATCGCGGTTGGCCGAGCCGAAGAGCAGCGCGACCTCGCTGCCGCGCGGGATGACCGTGCCGCCGACCTCGATGTCCTCCAGCACCCACCGCTCGAAGAGCTGGAGCGGGGTGTCGTAGCGCAGCAGCTCGTCCACGGCGGTGGGCAGCAGCGCGTCGGGGTCGGCACGGAGCCGGGCGAGCTGCTCGGGGTGGCGGAAGAGCGCCCACCAGCCGTTCCCGGTGGTGTTGACCGTGGCCTCGTGGCCCGCGTTGAGCAGCAGCACACAGGTGGAGATCATCTCCTGCTCGGTGAGCCGGTCGCCCTCGTCGTGCGCGGCGATGAGCCCGCTGATCAGGTCGTCCCCCGGGGCCCTGCGGCGCGCCTCGATCAACTCGCGCAGATACGCGGAGAATTCGACGGACGCGCGCACGGCCCGGCGCGCCGTCTCCTCGCCCGGACTCAGCTCGTACATCCCGCAGATGTCGGCCGACCAGGGCCGCAGGGCGGGGCGGTCGGCGGGCGGAATGCCCAGCATCTCGGCGATCACGGCGACCGGCAGCGGTTCGGCGACCGTCTCGATGAGATCGCCACCGCCCGCGGTGACGAGGGAGTCGACGAGTTCCTCCGCGAGCCGCTGGATCGTCGGCACCAGCGCCTCGACCGTCCGCGGGGTGAACGCCTTGGAGACGAGGCGGCGCAGCCGGGTGTGATCCGGCGGTTCCAGGTCGAGCATGCCGTGGTCGTTGAGGGTGTGGAACGGCTCGTGCTCGGGCGGCGGCGCGGTGCGGCCGAACTCCTCATGGCCGAAGCGGTGGAGATAGGTGCGGCCGAGCCTGCGGTCCCGCAGCAGGGCGCCGACATCCGCGTGACGCGGGATCAGCCACTGGCGGGAGGTCTCGAACCAGTGCACCCGGCCGCGCTCGCGCAGCTCGGCGTAGGCCGGATACGGGTCCGCGACGAACGACGGCCGCCAGGGGTCGAAGGCGGGGGCTTCCGCACTGCTGCTCATCCCCGGACGGTACCGCTGGGCCCGCCCGGCCTCCAGAGGAGAGTCCTTGGGTCCCACCGGGCCGGTCAGCCGCCGGGCGTCACCAGGCGGACCTCGTAGGCGAACACCGCCGCCTGGGTGCGGTCGCGCAGGCCCAGCTTCACCAGGATCCGGCTGACATGCGTCTTCACCGTCGACTCGGCGACGATCAGCCGCTCGGCGATCTCGGCGTTGGAGCAGCCCTGGGCGACCAGCACCAGGACCTCGTTCTCCCGCTCGGTCAGCTCGGCCAGCCGCCCCTGCGGGGAGGGAAGCGGACCGCCGAACCCGGCGGCCTCGCCGATCCGCGAGAACGTGCTGATCAGGCGCTTGGTGACGGTCGGGGCGAGCAGTGCCTCGCCCGCCGCGACGACCCTTACCGCATCGCCGAGTTGCCGTGCGGAGGCGTCCTTGAGCAGAAAGCCGCTCGCCCCGGCGCGCAGCGCCTGGTAGACGTACTCGTCCAGATCGAAGGTGGTCAGGACGAGCACCTTGGCGTCCGCGTCCGCCGCGACGATCTCACGGGTGGCCTCGAGGCCGTTGAGCTCCGGCATCCGGATGTCCATCAGGACGACATCGGGGCGCAGGGCCGCCACCTGGGCGATGGCCTGGCGCCCGTCGACCGCCTCACCGACGACCTCGATATCGGGCTGGGCGTTCAGCAGCACGGAGAAGCCCTCGCGGACCATCACCTGGTCGTCGGCGATCAGTACGCGGATGGGAGAGGGGAGGGAGGGGGCGTCGGTGGTCATGGCTTCATCGTCTCCTCCTCCGGGGCGGGCCCCTTCTTCAGCCCCGGTGCCTGGCCCGGCGCCTGGCCCGATGGCTCCGGCCCGGGCGCCTCCGCTTCGGGGACCGCGGCGGCCGGGATGAAGACCGCGACCTCGTAGCCGCCGTCCTCCTCCACCGCGCCCGCCGTCATCTCCCCGTTCAGCATGGCCACGCGCTCCCGCATCCCGAGCAGCCCATGGCCCATGCCCGGCGAGGGCCGTACGGCCTGGGTGGGCGGGCCGTTGACGATCCGCAGGCCCAGACCGCCGAGGACATACGCGACTTCGACGCGGGCGGTGCTGCCGGGCGCGTGCCGCAGCGCGTTGGACAGCGCCTCCTGGACGATCCGGTACGCGGACAGCTCCACCCCGGAGGGCAGCGGCCGTACGGCGCCGGTGGTGATGTGCTCGACGGTCAGCCCTGCTGCCCGGACCCCCGCGAAGAGCGTGTCGAGGGTGGCGAGGGTCGGCTGGGGCGCCTCGGGGTCGGCGTCGGCGTAGGCATCGGGGTCGTCGGCGCGTACGACCCCGAGGACGCGGCGGAGTTCGGTGAGCGCGGCGACCGCGTTCTCGCGGATGGTCGCGAAGCTGGTGGCCAGCTCCTCGGGCGGGTTCGCCACCCGGTAGGGCGCCGCCTCGGCCTGGATGGCGATCACCGACATGTGGTGCGCGACGACGTCGTGCAGCTCACGGGCGATGGTCGCGCGCTCCTCCAGCAGGGTGCGGCGGGAGCGCTCCTCGTGGGTGGCCGACTGCTGTACGGCGACCTGCTGCTTGGTCTCGCGCAGACTGCGCCGGGCGACGACGGCGCCCACGATGACGCAGGAGGTGACCACCATGGGGAAGGAGTTCGTCGGCCGCCAATCGGCGAAGAGATCGTAGGCGAACCCGAACCCGGCCGTGAGCAGCAGCATCTGTCCGGCCACGCGGGGGCGGTTCTGGAACGCGACGATCACCATCACCGCGATGTACGAGGCGAACAAGGTCGGCGGCCAAGGCCACGTGCCGCCCACGCTCGTATCGGTGATACCCAGACCCCAGACGATGCTCCCCCCGAACGACAGCCACCAGGCGCCGACCGGCCGGTAGAGCGCCAACAGCAGGGGTACACCGCTGACCAGGGCCAGGTCCGCGCCCTCGATCTCGACCGCCACGGCCATGAGGTAGAAGGCGAAGGCCGTGAGCGCGGCATGCGGCAACCACGGCGCGTACGGCCGGAACCGCTGCGGCATCTCGCGCACCAGCGGATGCGTGGCGTCGAGCGGCGGCACGGGGCGGAGGGCGAAGGCGTCGGTGAACAAGTCCTTCCGCAGATCGGATATCACCCGGCGGATGGTGCGGAGTTCGGTCCGCGGAATCGTCTCAGTCACGCCGTCCACGGTAGGGAGCGGGTGCCGCGGCGTCGTCCCCGGGAATGTGGATTGTGCGGTGTCCGTCTCAAGTACTACGCGGCCGCGTCTGGCCCCGCCAGGCGGGCGATCTCCTCGGCGACGGTGTGCGCGGCGGGCGTGGTGGGGTCGATGGGCGGGAAGTGGCCGCCGTCGGTCCTGATCAGCCGTACGTCCTGTCCGGCGCGGGCCGCCGCCTCCACGAAGGCGTCCGCGACCGCCGGTGGCACATCGATGTCGGTGCCGCCCTGCACGATGGTGGTGGGGATCGCGGTGGGCAGCAGCGCGGCGGGGTCGGCGAGGCCCAGCCGGACCGTCAGCTCATCGCCGTCGACGGTGCCACCGCCTGCGCCACCGCCACCGCCACCGACTGCGCCTTCGCCATCACCTTCGCCGAGGAGTTCGTCGACGGCGCCGGAGCAGACGTCCAGCGCACGGGCGGTGGCGAGGTCCGCGATGGGGGCGAGGGCGACGACCCCGCGGAGCGGGGAGGGGGAGGCCAGATGCCAGGGAGTCCCGGACGGCAGCCGATGCCGAGCCGCCGCCCACAGCACGGCGTGCCCGCCCGCGGAATGCCCGGTGAGCACCACGCGCTCCGGGTCGACACCCGGAAGCCCGAGCTCCCGGACGAGGCCCGGCACGGTGTCCACGGCGGCCGCGATGTCGTCGAACGTCTCCGGCCACCGCCCGGCCCGCGCGGCGTCCGCCCCACCGCGCCGGTACTCGACGGACGCCGCCGCCAGGCCCCGCCCCGCCAGGAAGG
Organism: Streptomyces sp. NPDC059455; assembly: GCF_042750115.1. Taxonomy (NCBI): domain Bacteria; kingdom Bacillati; phylum Actinomycetota; class Actinomycetes; order Kitasatosporales; family Streptomycetaceae; genus Streptomyces; species Streptomyces sp. NPDC059455. Next base: position 22,145 of record NZ_JBHYVB010000040.1, on the reverse strand, counting down.
CGGCGAAGGGCGAGACATGGCGGCGGTCGTAGGGGGCGCGCCAGGCGCCGCCGTGGAAGAGGAGGACCAGCGGGGCGGGGCGGGCGGCCCCGTCCGTCCCGGGCGGCGGAAGGTAGAAGTCCACCACCTGGTCCGGATGTTCGCCGTACGCGGCGGTCCGGGCCGGTTCCACGGGCGCGAGCCCGAAGACCGACGTCTCCTCGGCCGCCGCCCCCGCCGTCGCCCCGCCCATCGGTCAGCTCTCCTTCAGCACATCGGCCAGCACCCGCGCCGCCCGCTCCACCTCGGCGAAGCCCGTGTAGAGCGGGGTGAAGCCGAAGCGCAGCACATCGGGGCGGCGGAAGTCGCCCACGACACCGCGCCGTACCAGCTCCGCCATCACCTCCCCGGCCTCCCCCGCCGCCGCGCACCGCAGCGCCACCTGGCTGCCGCGCTCGGCGTGTGCGGCAGGGGTGATCGACCGGACGTGGCCCGCCGGGACGTACGTCTCGACGCAGCGGAGGAAGAGGTCCGTCAGGGCGAGGCTCTTGGCCCTGACGTCCTCGATCGTCACGTCGTCCCACACCTCGAGCGCGGCCTCCAGTGCCAGCATCGAGAGGATGTCCGGGGTGCCGACGCGGCCCCGGACCGCGCCGTCGGCCGGGGTGTAGGCGGAGGCCATGCCGAAGGGGTCGGCATGCGAGTTCCAGCCGGGCAGCGGCGAGTCGAAGCGCGGCTGATGGGCCCGGGCGACATACAGATACGCGGGCGCGCCGGGCCCGCCGTTGAGGTACTTGTATGTGCAGCCCACCGCGAGGTCCACCCCATGGGCGTCCAGCCCGACCGGCAGGGCGCCCGCGCTGTGGCACAGGTCCCACACCACGAGCGCGCCCGCCGCGTGCACGGCGGCCGTGGTTCCGGGCAGATCGTGGAGGCGGCCGGTGCGGTAGTCCACGTGGTTCACGAGCGCGACGGCGGTGCGCGCGCCGACGGCGGTCGGGACGTCGCCCGCGGCCACCGGCCGCACGGTGCAGCCGGTCATCCGGGCGGCGGACTCGGCGATATAGCCGTCGGTGGGAAAGGTGGCCTCGTCGACCAGGATCTGATCGCGGTGGGCGCCGCGCTCCTGGGCGATCCGTACGGCCGCGACGACCGCCTTGAAGACGTTCACGCTCGTCGAGTCGCCCACCACGACCTGGCCGGGGGCGGCGCCGACGAGCCGGCCGACGCGGTCTCCGATCCGCTCCGGCGCGGTCCACCAGCCGCTCTCCTCCCAGGAGCGGATGCGCAGCTCGCCCCATTCGCGGGCGACCACATCGGCCAGCCGGGGCGGGACGGCGCGGGGCAGCGCGCCCAGTGAGTTGCCGTCGAGGTAGATCGTGTCGTCGAGGGTGAAGGCGTCGCGCTTGGCGCGCAGCGGGTCGGCCGCGTCGAGCCCGGCGGCCTCGTCGGCCAGAGCGGCCTCGTCGGCCAGAGCGGCCCTGGGCGGGCCGGGCTCGGCCGCACCGGGCCGAGTGGCGGTCGGCTCGGGCTCGGTCGGCCCGGCACCAGCCGACTCCGTCGGAATCGTCGCGTCAGACATGGCTGCGCGCCGTCCACAGCTCGGGGAAGACGTTCTTGGCCGCGCGCTTCTCCAGCCAGGCGACCCCGGCCGAGCCACCGGTGCCGGTCTTGGAGCCCATCGCCCGCCGGGTCGCCACCAGGTGGTCATTGCGCCAGCGCCACACCAGCTCGGCGACCTCGGTGAGCGCCTCGCCGAGCCGGACCAGCTCGCCGTCGCGCGGGCCGGAGTAGATCTCCTCCCAGACCCGCTCCACCCCCGGATCCGGTTCATGGCGCAGGGCGGGGTCGCGGTCCAGCACCGCGGCCGGAACGGCGAGGCCGCGACGGGCGAGATGGCGCAGCACCTCGTCGTAGAGGCTGGGCTCGGTCAGCGCCTTCTCCAGCTCGGCGTGGACCCGCGGCGCGCCCCGGTGCGGGACGAGCATGGACGCGGACTTCTCACCGAGCAGGAACTCCAGCCGCCGGTACATCGCCGACTGGAAGCCGGAGCCCTCGCCGAGCGCGGAGCGGTACGCGTTGAACTGGCCGGGGGTGAGATGGGCCAGCGGTGTCCACGAGGCGTTGAGCGACTCCAGCTCGTAGGCCGAGCGCTGGAGCGCGGCCATCGCGGTGGGCAGATCGTCCTCGCGCAGCGCCTGCGCGGCGGTCTGCCACTCATGGACGATCACGGTGAACCACAGCTCCATGACCTGGGTGGTGACCAGGAACACCATCTCGCCGGGGTCGTCGGAGAGGGGGTGCTGGAGGTGGGTGAGCACGGACGCCTGGACGTAGTCCTCGTACGGCGTGGTGCCGTCGAAGTCCAGATTCGGGGCGTCGGACTCATCGTGGTCAGGGACAGGTCGCTGCGACATCGCATCTCCTGAGTACTGCTCGCTACCGGGTAGCGGTCCGCCCCATCCCTTCGGTCTCGGAGCCCCGGTCCCCTCGGGGCCCACAGCCGAAGGGGCCCCGCTCCGCATCATCCGCGCAGCGCGGAGGATCGGCAAGTACGGAAGGGGCCCGTGGGGCATACGACACCCCACAGGCCCGGTGCGCCTCGCGCCGTCTCAGCGGATCGGGAGATCAGCGGATCAGGAGAGGCGAGATCAGGAGACGTGGATCAGGAGAGCGTGTCCGCCGCGGTCGGGGAGCTCTCGCGCAGGAAGGTCGAGCAGCGCTCGTACTCCTCCTCCTCGCCGATGGACTGCGCGGCGCGCGCGAGCGCGTGCAGGGCGCGCAGGAAGCCCCGGTTGGGCTCGTGCTCGAAGGGCACCGGACCGTGGCCCTTCCAGCCGCTGCGGCGCAGGGCGTCGAGCCCGCGGTGGTAGCCGGTGCGGGCGTACGCGTAGGACTCGACCACCCGGCCGGCCTCGAACGCCTCGTCGGCGAGCTGCGCCCAGGCGAGCGAGGAGGCCGGGTACTTCGCGGCGACCTCGGCCGGAGCCGCGCCGGAGGCGAGCAGCTCACGCGGCTCCGGGTCGTCGGGCAGATGGGTCGGGGGCGGTCCCCCGAGCAGGTTCTCGTGAATGGCCATGGGTTCCAGTCTGCCTGGTCCGGGGGCCCATCCGACACGCTCAAGCCATGAGGAGGACGTGAGTCACGTGCGGGGGCTTGGCTCGCCCGGGTCCAGGGGTGGCGCGGACACCCCGCAGTGGTAGGCGCACTCGGGGCGGCACGGCGGCCCCGCCGCCCGCGCGACGCCCTCGGCGCCCTCGGCGCCCTCCGCGGGCACCGCGGCCCCGGCTCCCTCCGGCTCCGCCCCCAGCTCGGCGCCCGCCGGCTCCAACACGTCCGAGCGCACCGTGCGCCAGGCGAGGATCGCCCCCAGCACCAGCACCCCGGCGCAGATCGGCATCGCCCGCCGGAAGGTGCTCGAGAAGGCGTCCGCCGATCGGTACGCCTCCGGGCCCATCCCCGCGAGCAGCGGCAGCGCCGCCACCGCGACCAGCCCGGCCGCCCGCGCCGCCGCGTTGTTGACACCGCTGGCCAGGCCCGCGCGGGCGACGTCCACCGAGGCCAGCACGGTCGCGGTGAGCGGGGCGACCACCACGACCATGCCCAGGCCCAGCACCAGCAGCGCGGGCAGGATGTCCCGCCAGTACACCGCCCCCACCCCGGCCCGGGTCATCAGCAGCATCCCCGCCGCGCACAGCAGCGGGCCGACGGTCAGCGGGATCCGTGGGCCGATGCGCTTGCCCAGCTCTCCCGAACGGGCCGACAGCAGCAGCATCAGCGTGGTCGTGGGCAACAGCGCGGTACCGGCGGCGAGCGCGGAGTAGCCCACCACCACCTGGAGGTCGAGCACCGAGAGGAAGAAGAAGCCGCCGAAGGCCGCGTAGACGCACAGGGTCACCACATTGACGGCGCTGAACTGGCGGGAGGCGAAGATGGACAGCGGCAGCATCGGCTCGCGCAGCCTCCGCTCCACGACGATGAAGACCGCCCCCAGCACCAGCCCGGCGACGCCCGGAACCACCACGGCGGGCGAGGCGCCCTTCTGCGGCGCGGCGATCAGCGCATAGGTGGCCAGGGCGAGGGCCGCCGCCCCCAGCACGGCACCGAGGACGTCGAACCGGCCGCGTGGCCGCGGATCGCGGGTCTCCGGTACGTGGCGCAAAGCCACCGGCACACACACCGCCGCCAGCGGCACATTGATGAAGAACACCCAACGCCAGCCGGGCCCGTCCACCAGCCAGCCGCCGAGGAACGGCCCGATCGCCGCCCCGATGCCGCCGAAACCGGACCACAGCCCGATCGCCCGCGCCCGGTCATCGGGGTGGATCACCGACTGGATCAGCGCCAGCGACCCGGGGGTGAGCAGCGCCCCGCCGATGCCCTGGAACGCACGCGCGGCGATGAGCACCCCGGCGTTCGGCGCCAGCCCGCACGCCAGCGAGGCCAGTGCGAACCACACCACCCCGATCACGAAGACCCGCCGCCGCCCGAACCGGTCCCCGAGCGCCCCGCCGAGCAGGATCAGCCCGGCGAGGGTGAGCATGTAGGCGTTGACGGTCCACTGCAGTACGGGCAGATCGGCGCCCAGATCGAGGCCGATATGCGGCAGGGCGACATTGACGACGGTGCTGTCGAGCAGGGCCATGGCGGAGCCGAGCACGGTGGTGAACACCAACCACCGCCCGGCCGGCACGGATAGCCGTACCGGCTGACCATTGCTCGGAGCGTGCCCCGCCCCGGGCGTGGAGCCGCCCATACCCGGATCATGCCCCGGGCAGCGCCCCCGGGGCCAGCCCACAACGCAAACGAGCCCGGCGGCTCGCCGGAAAGGCGAGCGCCGGGCCCGAAGGGGCGAGCCGACGAACTACTTCAGCTTCGTGCCCGTCGACCGAAGATCCGCACAAGCCTTGGTGACCCGCTCGGCCATCCCCGCCTCGGCCAGCTTCCCCCAGCTCCGCGGGTCGTACGTCTTCTTGTTGCCGACCTCGCCATCCACCTTCAGCACCCCGTCGTAGTTGCGGAACATGTGGTCCGCGATCGGGCGGGTGAAGGCGTACTGGGTGTCCGTGTCGAGGTTCATCTTCACCACGCCGTTCTCCAGCGCGGTGCGGATCTCCTGCTCCGTGGAGCCGGAGCCGCCGTGGAAGACGAAGAAGAACGGGTCCTGCTTGCCGTACTTCGCGCCGACACCGTCCTGGAGGTCACGCAGCAGCTCCGGGCGGAGGACGACATTGCCCGGCTTGTAGACGCCGTGGACGTTGCCGAAGGAGGCGGCCAGCAGGTAGCGGCCCTTGTCGCCCAGGCCCAGGGCCTCGGCGGTGCGCAGCGCGTCGTCCACCGTCGTGTACAGCTTGTCGTTGATCTCGTGGGTGACGCCGTCCTCCTCGCCACCGGTCGGGGTGATCTCGACCTCGAGGATGATCTTCGCCTTGACCGCCTCGGCCAGCAGCTCCTGCGCGATGTCGAGGTTGTCGGCGAGGGTCTCGGCGGAGCCGTCCCACATGTGGGACTGGAACAGCGGGTTCTGGCCCTTGGTGACGCGCTCCTGCGAGATCTTGAGCAGCGGACGGACATAGCCGTCCAGCTTGTCCTTCGGGCAGTGGTCGGTGTGGAGGGCGATGTTGACCGGGTACTTCCCGGCCACGACATGCGCGAGCTCGGCGAGCCCGACCGCACCGGTCACCATGTCCTTCTTGTACTGGCCACCCAGGAACTCGGCACCACCGGTGGAGATCTGGACGATGCCGTCGCTCTCCGCCTCGGCGAAGCCGCGCAGGGCGGCGTGCAGAGTCTGCGTCGAGGTCACGTTGATCGCCGGGTAGGCGAACTTGCCCGCCTTCGCCCGGTCGAGCATCTCGTTGTAGATCTCAGGGGATGCGATGGGCATCTGACCGCTCCTTGTATGTGCGGGTTAGTCGTACTTGGCCCTGACCTAGGGGCGACGTCATCGTCGGGGCCATAATCCCAGACTCCGCCGATTGCTCCACACGGCGCACGCCGAGACCACACGGACGGGGGCGGGTGGTTTCACGTGAAACCTCCCACCTCCCCAGCCTGCGTGATTCAGCTCAGCCCGAGGTCGGTGAGCGAGTACGCCGGGAGGTACGGCAGCCCGGCGTCCGCGATCGCGGGAGCGGCGCCGCGCTCGACGATCGTCGCGACCGCGACGACCTCAGCGCCCGCCTCCCGTGCCGCCTCCACCGCGGTCAGCGGTGAACCGCCGGTGGTGGAGGTGTCCTCGACCACCAGCACCCGGCGGCCCGCGATGTCCGGGCCCTCGATCCGCCGCTGCATACCGTGCGTCTTCTGGGCCTTGCGGACCACGAAGGCGTCGAGCCGACGCCCGCGCGCGGCGGCGGCGTGCAGCATGGACGTGGCCACCGGGTCGGCGCCCAGCGTCAGCCCACCCACCGCGTCGTACTCCAGATCGGCCGTGGTCTCGAGCATGACCTGCCCGACCAGCGGCGCGGCCTCGGCGTCCAGGGTGATCCGGCGCAGGTCGATGTAGTAGTCGGCCTCACGCCCGGAGGAGAGGGTCACCTTGCCGTGGACCACGGCCTTGTCCTTGATCTGCTCTAGCAGGGCGTCACGCGCATCGCTCATGCGCACGAGCTTATGCGGTGGCCCTCGGAACCCCCCAAGCCGCTCCGTACCGTGAGACCGACCGCGTCAGGCCGACCCCGTCAAGCCGACCCCGTCAAGCCGACCCCGTCAGGCCAGTGTGCGCCAGCTCCAGGTCATGGCGATCTCCAGCGGATCGATGGGGGTGACCAGCCGCGGCATGAGGTTGAGGCCGTTGGGCGGGCCGGACTGCGGTTCGACGCACACCGCCTCCGCCTGCTCGTCGTAGACGACCACCCACTCCGTCCGGCTGGTGACCTTCAGCTCGAGCCGGCCGGGCCAGGTGAGCGTGACGTCCACCCCCTGCGGCATCCCGAAGCAGTCGTCCCAGGGGCCGGGCTTCGGCGCGATCCGGCGGCCGGTGGGGAGGTGGTCCTCGCCCCGCTCCTCCTGCCATGCGGCGTCGAAGGCGATCTCGGCATCGGCGCCGCCGTCGCCCAGGTTCCGCAGGAACCACGGATGCCAGCCCGCCTGCGCCGGGAAGGAATCGCCCTCGGTCTCCACGCTCATGGTGACGGTCAGGCTGTCCGGGGAGAGCTCGAAGGTCTGGGTGACCCGGCCCTCGTACGGCCAGGGGTCGGCGAGGTCGTAGGTGAAGGCCGCGCTGGACCGCCCCGTGCTGGCGGGGGCCCATTCGACGTTCCGGCCGGTCCCGTGGATCGCGTGCGGCGGGGAGTTGATGGGCAGTTGGTGGCTCCGCCCGCCGTTGCGGAACCGGCCAAGACCGGTCCGGCCGCACCACGGCACCATCGGGAACGACCCGAACCGCGGGCCCTGCCGCAGCAGCTCCGTACCGCCGATGCGCAGTGAACCGATACGGCAGCCGTTCTCGGGTGAGACGGTCAGCTCGGCGTCCCCGGCGGTCAGCCGTACGCCCTTGGTCTCCGTTGTGTCTTCGGTGGTCACAAACACCGAGCCTATGCGCCCGGGCTCATCGGCGGCGGCGAAGTACCCGACGGCCCACGACGACGACGGAGGCGAGCACGACGGCCGCGGCGGGCGCGGCCCAGCGCAGTGTGGCGCTGGTGGAAACGGTCTCGGGCGCGGGCACCGGGGCGTAGCGGCCGCGCGGCGGGGCGTGGTCGACCTCCTCGGTGGAGCGGCCGATCATCGTGCGGCGGGCGTGGGCGGCCTCGGCCGGGGGTTCCTCGTCCAGGTCGTCGAGCTCGCCGAAGCCGACGGGCTCCTCGACGCCGTCCACCTCGTCGAGGTCCTCGAGGTCGCCGACGTCCTCGATGTCCATGTCGTCGGCCGACAGCGGAAGCTCGGCCTCGGTCGGCAGCCCGGTCTCGTCCGCGGCGGCGGCCGCACCCGCGTCAGCGGCCGCATCGGTGGTCTCGTCAGCCGTCTCTTCGGCGGCCTCGTCAGCGGCCTGGCCCGGGGCCTCGTCCTCCGTGGGCGCGCTGATCGGGGACGTCTCCAGCCCGGCCGTGAGCGCCGCGGCGAACCGGTCCAGCATGCGGCGGGCCACGGTGATGGACGCCTCGTCGTCGAACTCGGCCAGCCGCCCCTCGCTGTGGACCGTCCCGGAACAGCTCAGCTCCGTACCGCCCTCGACGGGCCTCGGCGTAATGGTCAGCGCGAGCTTCACCGAGCCGCTGCCGCGCACCTCGCCGCCCTCGCCCTCGACCTCGAAGGCCTCGGCGCGCCGGACCACGCGCAGCGCGCCGCGATAGGTGATGGTGGACCCGCCGATGCGCAGCCGCAGCCGGCCGGCCAGCGGACCGGCGGCCTCATCGGCGTCCTGCTGGAGCCCGGGAACGCAACGAGCGACGCGGGCGGGCTCCGCGAGCGCCAGCCGGACGGTGTCGACGGGAAACGGAACGAACACCTCATGCTCCATAGGTCAAGACAGTACCCATCGCACGTTCCCTGAGACCCGTTCCCGTACAACTTTCCGCGCGCCGCTGACGTACGCCGCCGACGCGAGCCCCCGGCGCGCGGACACGCCCCGCACGCGGGTGGGCGCCCGCACCCGGACCCGCCGGGGCGTCACTCCCCGTAGCGCGGACGCATGAGCGTCGACGGGGGCAGGCCTCCCTCTCGAGCGCGCTCGGCCGTGCGGCGGGCCGCCCGCAGCCCCTCCTCCGTCAGCGAGCGCGGCCGCGGCCGGTGCGGGGCCAGCCGCAGCCCGACCGGGGAGCGCGCCGCCAGGACGAAGCCCCAGTCGTGCGGGCTGCCGCGCCCGGGGCGCGGGGCGCCGATCACATACGGAGTGGTCCGCAGCCCGACCGAGCCCATCGTCGCGTCCACCGTCCAGAACGCCCGCGGATCGGGCCGCAGCGGCCCGGCGTGGACCACCAGCCGGCCGCCGGGCGCCAGCACCCGCTCGGCCAGGCCGTAGAACTCCTGGGAGTAGTACTTGGTGCTCGGGGTGAGCTCGGGGGCGGGCAGATCGCACACCACCACGTCGTACGCCATGGACCGGCGCAGCCAGTCGAAGGCGTCCGCCGTCACCACCCGCACCCGCGGATCGCGGTAGGCGCCGCCGTTGAGCGCGGACAGGCCCGGATCGCGCCGGGCCAGCCGCACCACCTCCGCGTCGCGCTCCACGACGGTCACCGAGCGGACCCCCGCGTACCGCAGGATCTCGCGCACCGCGAGCCCGTCACCCCCGCCCAGCACCAGCACCCGGGCATGCGGTCCGGCGGCCATCGCCGGGTGGATCAGCGCCTCGTGGTAGTGAACCTCGTCACGCCCGCTGACCCGCAGCCGCCCGTTGAGGAAGAGGGACAGCGGCCGCCCGCTCGTCCCCCCGCCCGCCAGCACGATCTCCTGCTCACCGGTGCGCAGCGCGACCCGCACCCCCGGGCCGTAGACGGCCTGTCGGGCGGCCCGCTCGAAGGAGGGGGTCAGCACGGCACCGGCGGCCAGCGCCGCGAGCACCAGCCCGTTGGCGACGATCAGCGTCCACCGCGCCCGTACGCTCAGATCGCGGCGGAACAGCCAGAGCACCAGCGCACCGCCCGCGACCGCGTTGACCGCGCCGGTGACCAGCGCGCCGGTCAGCTGGCCGAACGCGGGCAGCAGCAGAAAGGGGAAGGCAAGCCCGCCGACCAGCGCGCCCACATAGTCCGCCGCGAACAGATCGGCCACCGCGCCGCCCGCGTCCTGCCGACGCACCCGCTGGATGAGGGTCATCAGCAGCGGCACCTCGGCCCCGATGAGCACACCGATGGCGAACGAGAAGCCGACAAGCGCGGAGCGCGACTGACCGCCCCATGCGAAGCACGCGTACAGCGCCATCGCCGAGCAGCCGCCGACGAGCGCGAGCACCGCCTCGACCGCGCCGAAGCCCATGGCGGCCCGGCAGCGCAGCCGCTTGGCCAGCAGCGAGCCGACGCCCATGGCGAAGACCATCACGGACAGCACCACGGATGCCTGGGTGACCGAGTCACCCGCCAAATACGAGGCCAGGGCGACGAGTTCGAGCTCGTAGACGAGCCCGCAGGCGGCGCAGACGAAGACCGTGCCGAGCACGAGGAAGCGGCCGAGCCCCGCCCGCACGGGCAGCCGCGCCGGAGGGCCGGATTCCGGCGACGACGGCGCATCCGAGACGGCGGACATGGGCGAATCGATCACAAAGGGAACGCTACGTCACGTATCGCTTACGTCTCGTCCCCCACACGAGTGCATTGCCGTTCGCACATCTGGCATCGATGGCCTCTCGGCCACACACGATCCCCTTCAGACGCAGGGGACTTGGGGCGACGTCCCACCCGACATCCCACCCGACGGTCCACCGGGCAGGCCGTCCGACGGTCCACCCGGCAGACCGCTCGGCAGCCCACCGGGCAGTCCGCCCATGTCGAGCCCGCCCGCGCCCGGCGGCCGGAGCGCGGCCGGCACCCGGGCCCCCACACAGGTGCGGGTGGTGACCAACCGCCCCTCCTGGGGGTACGCATGCCAGGTCCGCCAGCCCACCGTGCCCTCGTTCCACTGCGCGAGCAGCGCCGTGAACGCGTTCGGGCTGCCGGGGAACGTACCGGCCAGACCGTGCGGATGATCGGCCACCAGCGCGAGCAACTCCTGCGCGCGCCCGGCGAAGGCCCCTTGCGACAACTCCTCGACGCGCGCCGCGAATTCGTATTCGCGGCCGTCGACAAGGGTGGAAACCCCCAGCGGAAGCGGGGTGCTGTTGCCGGACATACAGGCCACGGTCTCCGAGCAACGGCTGCCCTCCCCCTCGAGGAGGACCTGGTGGGAGGCTCCCAGAAGCCTCAACTGGACGACGAAGCCATGGAGTTGAAGATCGAGCACGGCGAGGGCGGGAAGCGGTTCCCGTCCCAGGCCCCAGGCGAGGTCAGCGGCGCGGGTATCGGTGTAGGCAGTCTTGAGGGTCGTGAGCATGGATCGGCTCCGCAAGCACGCAGTGGAAAAAGTTGGGCCAGCTCGCCCCGCGGGGGACCAGGGGCATGCGCATACGGCGGCTCGTGCCCGTGTGGGGCCGTAAGGTCGATTGGTGGTATACGGAATCATGAAATGCTGGGCGCCACATCGTTTTTACCCACCTTCGCCGGGTTTCCACCCCCTAGGGCGCTCCCTAGGGCAAGTGTTCAACAAGCCAGCGCCCGGCGCACGTTGGCGCGCCGGGCGCTGGCTCATCGCTTCACGGCCGTAAGGACGGCCTGGCAACCGTATGAAGGACTTGGCGACTCTCAGAACGGCGTGGCGACCGTAAGGCCGCGTGGCGACCGTAAGAACGGCAGCGACCGTAAAGGCCGTGGGGACCGCGGGTCAGCCACCCCCGCCGCAGCCACCGCCACCACCACCGCCGCCACCGCAGCCACCCCCGCCACCGCCACCGCAGCCGCTTCCGCCGCCGCAGCCACCGCCGCCGTGGTGACCACCCCCGTGATGGCCACCACCGCCGCCGCTGCCGCCACCGGCCCACCAGCCGCCACCGGCGGCCCCGCTGGAACCGGCGCCCCAGGAGCGCTTGCGCCGCCCGCTGTACCCCTTCGACCGACCGGCGCCCAGCGCGGCGAGCGCCGCGAACGTGAACGCCAGCACGACCAAGATGACAACAGGACCCATGGTCCTCACTCTCCTTCCAACCCCCGTAGCGAGGTACCGCTTCGTACCTGCCGGGTCCCATGCCCGACCTCATGCGGGGTCAAAGCGGAGTTGAGGAAGTCCAGAGGTTCAGCTCCCGGAGGCCGCGCTGTCCACGGCCTGAACGGCGACGCGCTCGATCGCCCGCACGGCGACATCCGGCTGGTCGACGTAGATGTAGTGCGCGCTGCTCCTGGCGGTGCTCAGCTTGGAGCGGCTGGAGACCGCGAGCCACTTGCGCTGGCCGTTGGTCCACGCCCGCTCCAGGCCCGGCCCGTAGTCGGGCACCTCCGCGAGGTACTGCTTCCCGTGGTGGATCACCTCCACCGGGATGTCCCCGGCGGAACGGACCTTCCCGTCCGGCACCGTGAGCTTTTCCGGCTCCCCTCCGTGAAGGATCGCGAGGGTCTGATCACGCAATGCGACCGCCGGGCCGGTGGCGGACTCGGGGATTCCCTTGTTGAGATCGGCGGTCTGGGTCGGTGAGGTGGCGTCCATCAGGACCAGACCCTTGATCCTGTCCTGGTGGTCGGGGGCGTACCGGGCGGCGATCAGCCCACCCAGCGAATGCCCGGCCAGGACGACCGGGTTGTCACCGGCGACCCGGTCGAGCACCCCGGTCAGCACCTTCCCCGTGCTCTTGAGGGTCTGCGGCCCGTCGGGCTTGTCACTGGCGCCTTCGCCGAGCCGGTCGTAGGAACAGACCCGGTTCTTCTTGCTCAGGGTCTTCTGGAGCCCGGCCATCTTCTCCAGACCGTCGCCGCCGCCGACCACCAGCATGATGACCGGTCCGCCGTCCGCCGAAGTCCCCGAACAGGACACATTCACCATCCGGCCACCGACCTTGATCTTCTTGGTGCCGGTGAGCAGGTCCTGATCGCCCGCCTTCTTCGAATCGGCGGCGGACGTCTCCGCATCCGCCTTCGTGTCATCCTCACAACCGACCAGCCCCACACCGGCCACGGCGCAGGACAGCGCGATCACGGCGGACACCCTGGCATTGCGGATCATCAATTCTCCCCCTCAGACGGTTGGGTCAGCCGCTCCCCGCGACTGTCCCAAACGCTATGGAACCGGAACCCCGGAATCGTCCCCAAGCGGAGCGCACCCGCCCGTAGCTCGCTCGGGGGACAGCCCGCCGCAGACGCCAGGCAGGCTCCGTCGGACACCCCCTAGCGATGCTCCCAGTGGTGCGGGTCGGCTTCCAGGACCGCGCGGTCCCAGTCGGCCAGTTCGGCGGTCGCCTCATAGGTGCTGTGCAGGAATTCGCTCAGCGTCCGGTCCGGATCGGGTGCGGTGGCGACCGCCTCGTAGGGCAGCACGAATTCGCCGACATCCCGCCGGTACGAGGCCGTCGCGGGCCGGACCGGCTGGTCGGCGAAGCCGGCGGGCTCGGGGTAGGCGTACGAGTAGAAGCCGCCCTCCTCACCGCCGCCGGGCCAGAAGCCGCAGCTGGAGAGCTCGACGGAGTACGCCTCCTGCGTCACCCGGTCCGGCAGGTTCGGCACACCACCGGGGGGATGCGGCGGCGCGGTGCGGCCGGAGAAGCGAGTGACGGCCAGGTCCATCGCTCCCCAGAAGAAGTGCACGGGGCTGGCCTTGCCGACGAAATGGGACCGGAACTCCCCGAACACCCGGTGTGCGTTCAGCAATTGACCCCAGAAGAGCCGGGTGGCGTACGGGTCGTACGCCGCATGCCGGTGGTCCTCCGGGAACGGGATCGCCACGGGCACCTCGTTCGGCCGGGGGTACATCCGGGTCTGAATGCCCAGGTCTCCCAGCAGTCCCATGATCTCCGAGTAGAACTGGGACACCGGTTTGGACTCCAGCGCCAGCTCGCGCCGGCTTCCGTCGCTGACCCGGATCCCCAGCCGGTGTTCGATAAAATCGAACTCGATATCGAACGCTCCGGTCCGGTACGGGACCGTGGACGTGCTCAGCCCGCGCGGGGTGACATACAAGGTCACCTGCCACCACTGATTGGCCGGTGGCGCGTGATCCAGCCGGATCTTGCCGACGATCTGGGTCCACATGTGCAGGGTGTCCCGGGTCTCGGCCCAGTCCTCCAGCCGAAGCCGTGGCCAGGCGCCGGCCTGCTGTGTCCGCTGCTCGGCCATCTCGCCTCCCGCGGGACTCACCGCTCTGGCGACAACGCGCGGTCGATGGATTCCGGCCCGGCCGAGTACCCGCCCACCCCGCCACCCAAAACCAGCGCAGAAAACCTGCGGGCGTCCCCGCGCGGGGGTGGAAGATGTCGCCGGCGTGGAGGCCAACCGTCCGCAAGGCCATCGCCATGCTCCCGCGTAGGCTCATACTGAGACATGACAAAGTCTGCGGCACCGAAGCGTCATCTGCCCACCAGCCCCTTCAAGGCCCCGGTCACACCGGCTCCCAAGCACTTCGCCATGGGCGACCAGGTCACACACGACATCTACGGCCTCGGCCGGGTGATCGGCATCGAGAGCGGAATCGCGGCGCTCGTGGATTTCGGCTCCGCGCAAATGCGGATCTTGAGCCCGTACGCCAAGATGACCAAGCTGTAGGGCCGCTGTGCCCGGTCACGGCACGCCAGGCCCCATCAGGGACCTGTAACGAAAGGTAGACCTCTCATCGACCCGACGTCGCTGTTCTCCGCCCTGGAAGGGCAACCCCGCCATTCCACCGCTGTATCGCCGCCTCCGACGACAAACCCCTTCCAGGCGCCGGACTTCGGCGAAGACGAGACCTTCTGGTCCGAGGACGCACAGGAGCCCGTCCCGGGAACGGGTGCGGCGCGGCCCAAGGCTGCCTAGCGGTGGTTTCGACAGCTACCCGTGAAGCCGAACCCGGCAGCCGGCCGCTGTGCGCGGCGAGCGTGCCGCGACTGGCCGTCGGCTCATGGGGGTAGTTGCCGTGCATGCATCGGAGCCGTGTGTACGCCGTTTTGATCGACACGCCCGAAGCCGAGGCCGCCCGGGCGACCGCCTTCTGGTCGGCGGCCCTCGGCGTCACCGCTGAGCCGTTTGCGCCGGAGCCGCAGTTCACCACGCTCCATGAGGCTCTGCCGGGGCTGGTCACCGCCGTCCAAGCGGTCGGTGACACGCCTCGTATCCACCTGGACATCGAGACCGACGAGGCGGAAACCACGCGCTTGGTCGCTCTGGGCGCCGAGCTGATTTCGCAGTGGCAGGAGTGCCGGGTGCTACGAGTTCCTGGTGGCCACTTGGTGTGCGTGCTGCCCGTGGAAAGCGACCCCGGGGCCTTTCGGGCACAGGCCAACGTCTGGGCCTGACGTCGCCCTTTACTCCACGCCGGACAGGGGGAGAGTTGATGGAGGCCGATGGTTCGGCGGAGTATGGGCGGCATGGGACGACCGCCGCTCAACCGCCGACTGGCCGCCTTCGGCACCACGATCTTCGCCGAGATGTCCGCCCTCGCCGTGCGCACCGGCGCCATCAACCTCGGGCAGGGCTTCCCGGACACCGACGGCCCCGAGGAGGTGCGCGAGGCCGCCGTCCGCGCGCTGCGCGACGGCCGGGGCAATCAGTACCCGCCCGGCCCCGGCGTGCCCGAGCTGCGCACCGCCGTCACCGAGCACCAGCGGCGCTGGTACGGCCTGGGTTTCGACCCCGACACCGAGGTGCTGATCACCGCGGGCGCCACCGAGGCCATCGCGGCGTCGCTGCTGGCGCTGGTGGAGCCGGGCGACGAGGTGATCGCGCTGGAGCCGTACTACGACTCGTACGCCGCCTGCA
This sequence comes from Streptomyces sp. NPDC059455, assembly GCF_042750115.1. Classification (NCBI taxonomy): domain Bacteria; kingdom Bacillati; phylum Actinomycetota; class Actinomycetes; order Kitasatosporales; family Streptomycetaceae; genus Streptomyces; species Streptomyces sp. NPDC059455. Next base: position 6,756 of record NZ_JBHYVB010000040.1, on the reverse strand, counting down.
TCGCCATGGCGGGCGGCGTTCGCGTGCCCGTCACCCTGCGCCCCGACGGGGACACCTTCCGGCTGGACCTGGACGAGCTGCGCGCCGCCGTCACCGACCGCACCCGGCTCATCCTGCTCAACACCCCGCACAACCCCACCGGCACCGTGCTCACCCGCGATGAGCTGGCCGCGGTCGCCGAGCTCGCCGTCGAGCGCGATCTGCTGGTGGTCACCGACGAGGTCTACGAGCACCTCGTCTTCGGCACCGAGCACACCCCGCTCGTCTCCTTCCCCGGGATGCGCGAGCGGACGGTCACCATCAGCAGCAGTGGAAAGACATTTTCGTTCACGGGCTGGAAGGTCGGCTGAGTCATTCCCTCTTCATACACTCCTGCCATGGCGACGAAGACAGCGAAGCGGCAGCCCATCACTCCCGGTACAGAGGCAGCGATCTACTGCCGGATATCCCACGTCGATGACGACGACCAGACCGGCGTAGACCGGCAGGAGCGCATCTGCCGGGAGATCGCCGAACGGCTCGGGCTCGTGGTCCCGCCGTCCCTGGTCTTCGTGGACAACAACCGGTCGGCCTGGCGACGGGACCGGAAGCGGCCTGGGTGGGACGCCATGCTCAAGGAGATGGAAGAGGGCGAAATCCGTCATCTGATCGCCTACCACCCGGACCGGCTGATGCGGCAGCCGAGGGACCTCGAAGAGCTGCTGACGATCTCCGACAGCAATCACATCAGCTTGCACGGCGAAGCCAACCGGCGCGATCTGTCCGACCCAGACGACCGCTTCATTCTCCGAATCGAGGTGGCCCACGCCTGCCGTTCCTCGGACGACACCTCACGCCGGTTGAAGGACGCCATGGACGACCGCGCGAGGGCAGGCACACCGCACACCGGCCGCCGCCGCTACGGCTACACCAAGAACGGCATGGAGATCATCGAGGAGGAGGCGGAGATCGTGCGCGAGATCTTCCGGCGTTACCTCGCCGGGGAGGCCCCTCGTGCCATCGCCCGCGATCTCAATGAGCGCGAGGTGAGGACCGCACTCGGCAAGTCATGGGGCCCTGACACCGTGCGAGCCCTGATCGACTCACGCCACGTCGCCGGTATCCGGATGTTCCGAGGCGAGGAACACAGTGTCGGCAACTGGCCCGCGATCATCGACCGGGGGCAGTGGGACGAGGCCCAGGAGAGGCGGAAGTACCGCGCGGAGCGGTCCGCGGAGAAGAACAAGCGGAGTCGCTACTACCTGCTGCGCAGCGTCGTCATGTGTACCTGCGGTCGGACGATGGGCGGTAGCGGGGGCAACGTCTTCGAGTACCGCTGCACGCGACGGGTGGCAGTGGACGGCACGGCATGCAAGCGCACGATCGCGGCCGAGCCGTTGGAGCGTTTCGCGCGGGCAGTGGCAATCGATGTCCTGTCGAAGCTCGACGTGAGCGGCCGTCCTCCCGCCACCACCACCCGACCGGCCGCCGATGTGGAGGCGGACGAGAGGGACGACCAGAAGCTCAAGGACCTCTACGAGATGTGGGACGCCGACGAGATGCCCACGCGGGAGTACCGGCAGAAGCGGCGTGAGATCGAGGCCCGGATCAAGGAACGGCAGAAGCAGACCATCGTCCGGCCCGTAGCCGTGTTGGAGGGGATCGCCGGACCGCACGCCGAGGAGAACTGGAAGCGGCTGGAGAAGAACGAGGACTACGCGCGGATCAACGCCATCTTCCGCTTCCTGTTCGGAGGCATCGTCATCGGTCCGGCAACCGGGGTCGGCAACTTCGACACCGACCGGATCAGCATCAGGCCGAACCCGCTGGATTGAGGGGCGAATGCCCGCTCACGGGCCGAGGAGTTGCGCGAGACGTGCAGCGCTCCTCGGCCCGACTCGTGTCGGGAACTTGGCAGCCTCCCGACGCACGGCCGCCGACCACTTCTCCTCAGCCTCGGAGACTCGACGCTTGCGGACTGTTCCTCTTGCGGCCTCACTCATGCCGCACCGCCGGCCGTGCCCGTTACGCTCAGCTCTTCGCGCGCGATCTCGCGGTTCCGGGCGTGGTCTTCGGCGATCCCGGCAGCCACGAGCGCGGCGCCGGGGGTGTGGCCGGAGCCGACGTAGCGCCAGTGGGCGTCCGTGATCAGGTCGGGGTCGGAGAGTTGGGTCTTGCCGGATTGGTGGTCGGCTCGTTCGGCACGCAGTGCGGTGTAGGTGGTCGAGTAGACACGGGATTTGGTGAGGATGTGGCCGCGATAGCCGAGCGTGTGGGCCCAGGCGCGTAGCCGGAGCGATTCCAGTTCGAGGAGGCCGCCGAGGCGCCAGCAGGCGTGCATGAGGGCGCGCACGTGTGCCGACACGGGGGCCGCCGCGATGTCGTCTGGACTGGTGATCTGGTGGTCGAGTCCGACCCCGGTGTCGGTGGCCCCTTTGGTGACGTACTTGGCGACGTACGCGGCTACCGCGTCATCGGCCAGGCCCTCACTGCCACCGAAGGCACGGAGCGGCCGAGCGTCGAGCTCAGCGCCCCAGCGCAGTTCGTGTTCCCCCAGGGCCGTGCTATAGGGCGTGGCGAGGCGTACGGCCGCGGCGGCGGTGCGGACCACCGCCGTGAGCACGTCGGCCGTTGCCCAGACCGGGGGCGGATCATCCGGCCCGCGTGCGCCGTCAAGACGCACCACAGCGTGGACGTGCACGGCCGCACGCTTCTGGTACTCGGCGACTTTGGCGTAGGAGATGCGCAGGCTGCGGCGCAGGCCGGTGCGGGTGCGTCCAACGCGGGCCGCGAGGTGGTTGTACAGGTTGTCGGTGAACGCCTTCCACAGCCGTCCCGCGTGCGCGTGCCAGAGGACGTGTGCGGGGTAGTCGTAGCAGTCGGGGCACAGCGGCTGGCCGGTGCGCGGGTCGTCTGCGTCGTGGACGGCCGGGCAGCCGAGGGGACGGCCGTGTTCACACTCTCCGCCGTCACGGCGCGGTCGGCAACGCTGCCCGTCGATGGTGGGACGGTGGACGGGGCCGAAGCTGGGGGCCGTGAGGGTGAGGAACAGCCGGGGCCGTTCCCGTACGGCCGGCGGTACGGTCTTGCCGCCTACGAGTCCGGCGCGCACCAGGTGGAAGGTGTCGCCCGCGTGGAGGCGGGAGCAGGGGGCGCAGATGGTTTGGCGGCGGTTGCGGCATCGGATCAGGAGCCGTTCGCCGGGCTCGTTGCGGGTGTCGTAGTGGTGCAGTACCTCGCCCGTGAGTGTGTCGCGGGTGGTGGTGGAGCCGGTGAGGTGGATCGGGTGAGCGCAGCCGCCGGTAGCGGTGATCTGCTCTATCCAGCGGTCGAAGCGGGAGTCTTGGACGAGGCGGATCAGGTCTTGGTCAACTTCGGAGAGCTGACGCAGGCGCGCCGCACGGTCGAGGTGGGCGCGCCTGTCAGCCGAGGTGGTCTCGGCGGTGATGGTGGGGACCTCCCAGGATGAGCCGCCGCAGCGGCACGGATGGATGCGGTTGGGTGGGCGTCGTCCATTGCGATCACTCCCTGCTTCGCGGGCCGAATGGGTGGGTTAGCGGATGGTGCCGGTGCCCCGGCAGCAGCGGCAGCGCCGCCGGTGTCCGGTGCGGGTCCTGCGGTAGCGCTCCCCCTTGCAGACGGGGCAGCGGACACGACGCATGGTCATCTGGTGGGGCCTCCCGGGGGTGGTCTAGCTGTTGTGGGTGAAGCCGGACAGGAGCCAGTTCACGAGCCCGTTGGTGCTGTCGATGACGGGGGTCTGGCCCAGGTACATGCCGAACAGGCCGATCAACAGCGCTTCCCACCACCGCACCGCGCGGGAGCGCAGGAGCAGGACCGTGGCGAGCCCGAACAACAGCGCCAGAGAGAGGACCAGGGATTGACTCATGCGCCCTTACCTCCGTCCAGCTCTTCCAGCGCCCGGACGACCCCAGCCAGGCGGAAGGCCAGCCCCGCGTTCTCAGCCGCCGTGACTTGGGCCTCGGCGGGGGTGGTCAAGTGGGACCGCCCGCGCATCCAGCCGCCCGTATCACCCGTGGTCACGGCGACGCCCTGTTCGGCCTCCCCGATGGACTGAGCCACCGCCACGGCATCCTTGTTCAGATCCCCCAGGGTCATCTCAGCGGTGCCCGGATCGTTGACCCGGTGGCAGACGCGGCCGCTCAACTGGGCCCGTAGCGCCGTCACACCCGGCCCGAGATCGGAGCCGACCCGTTGCCCGGCCACGACCAGATGCATCCCGAGCGCCGCCCCGAGCTGAGCCAGCCGCAGGAGGTAGGTCGAGCACTGCTCAGCCTCCGCTCGCTGCTCCTTGCTCCCGTTGGTCAGGTACAGCTCGGCTATCTCGTCCACGACCACCACCACGGGCACCGGCCGCTCTTTCTCCGGCAGCTCCCATATGGAGCGCGCCCCGGCCGCACGGCAGGTGCGCATCCGGTCCTGCATGTCCACTACCAGCGCGCCGAGCACGGCGACCGCTTCACTGCGGCAAGTGGCCAGCGCCGAGAACCGCTGCTCGAACAGACCCAGTTCCATGCCGCCCTTGCAGTCGATGCCGACCAGGGCGACGGGCTGCGGGGCAAGCTCGGTGATCAGCCGGGCGATCAGCGTGGACTTCCCCGACCGGGTTGCACCGACGATCAGCCAGTGCGGCACCCGGCGGAAGTCCATCACCCACGCCCCACCGGTTTCCAGTGCGCCGACCACCGCCGACAACAGCGACGCCGACACCTCACCCGTGGGCCGGTCGGGGTGTTCCAGCGGGTCACGGGCGGTCGCCGTGATCAGTACGACGCCGCGTTCGGGGGAGACGATCCGCACCGCGTGCACCCGCCAGGCATGCACTAACGCCTCAGCCGCCCCCAGGAACAGGGCCGGGGTTTGGCCCGCGTGCAGCCGCACCCGCACCGACAGCCCGTTCGGCGTGGGGCGGGGGAACGAGCAGCGCGGGACTTTCAGATGTAGCGGCTGGCCTTTGACGACCAGGCCGCCCAGCAGACGCCGGTTGGGCTTGTGCGAGACCGTGAGGTCATTGAGCTGTGCCACCTTGCGCCAGGTGACCATCACGCGCAGCGCGGTGCGGGGGTAACCGGTGAGGTACCAGTGCCAGTCCGGCCAGCGCTGTTCCAGGTAGGTGCCGATAACTACCAGCCAGGCCAGCAGCAGCATCGCGGCAGCGAGCATGAGCTGATCCATCACGCGCCACCGCCCTTGCTCGCGACTGCTGACGAAGTCGGGGCCGGTACGGGGGTGATGGCAGCGGCGCGGAAGCTGATGCCGTGGCGGTCGCCCATGGCCCAGGCGAACGCTTCCAGGCCCGTCACCCGGACCTCCGAGCCCTCCACGACGCCTTTGGGTTCTCCGGGGACGGCGATTTCGATCACCGAGACGCGCCGCCCGTCCTGCCGCACCGTCACGGCGACGGTGTAGACGGTGTTGCCTTCCCGATCCTTCTTGACCTCCTTGCTCTCAAAGTCCGCGATCTTCGGTTCGGGCCCGACCGCGCACCGCAGTACGCCGAGTCGGGTGGTGTCCACAGGGATGGACTGCATGGGTTGTGGGCCTCCTTGGCCAGTCGAGACGCCACACGTCACGTGACGTCACTCGTGCTTACGAGTTCCGACTATGCCTGTCTTGACGGCCAGAGGCAAGCACTTATGCTTACGAGTGACATCAGTTCACGTCAGGGCTGCTGACGACAGGTGATGAGGAGAGCCCGGTATGGGAGAGATCCAACGGCCCGGAGCGCTGTACCAGCAGGTTGCCGCCGAGATCCGCAGCGGCATCGCTACAGGCGAGTACAAGCCCGGCGCCCCGCTCCCCTCAGAAACCCAGCTCATCGAGCGCTACAAGGTCAGCCGGCCGACCGTTCGCAAGGCCATCGCCGCACTCCGCGCGGAAGGACTCATCGAGGTCATCCACGGCAAGGGAAGCTACGTCCGCGCCCTGCCCGCCCCGGCAGTCACCATCGAACGCAGCATCACCCGCACCGGCAAGACGTTCCGCACAGGCCACCACGCATGGGAGCAGGCGGAAGAACCGACCGTCTACCGCACCACGACCACGGCGATCACAGCCCCGCTGCTCGGAGTCGACGAGGGGGAAGCCCTCTTCGGGGTCGACCGGCTGCTCACCGACCCCGCAACCGGCACCCGCGCCCTCCACCGCGTGCTCATCCCGTTCGCCACCGCCGACGAGGCCGAGCAGTTGGCCGAGGCTCCAGACACCGAACCGGAACAGATCTACGCGATCCTCACCGCCGCCGGGAACAAGCTCGCCTGGCACGAGACAGTCAGCGCCCGCATGCCCCTGCCCGACGAACGCAGCGCCCTGGAGACCCCCGACGCGACCCCGATCCTCCACACCACCCGCGTCACCCACGGCACCGATGAACGGCCGCTGATCCTCGAAGAACTCCGCACCAGCGCCGACCGCGCCCAACTCGCCTACCGCATCACCGCCGACAGCCCCCGCCAGCTCCGAACCGTGTGAGCCTGACCGGCGAACTGTCGAAATCTGTCTTCACTTACTCAAGGCGGCTCGCTCCGCTCACCGCGCGCGGCCCGGCCCCCGGCCGGGCCTGCGCTCATGTCTCCGCCCCGCTCCAGCCCGGCCGCCGTCCGTGCCGCGCTCGCAGCAGGCAGCCGCTTGATGTCAGAGAAGGGGTACGTCGTGGCTGGGGCGGTCGGCTCCACGGCTTTAGGCAGCCACTTTGGGGCGAGCCTCTAAGATCATGGCCCCAACGTCGTGCTTTAGCGGGCAGGTCCACAGACTGCC
>NZ_JBHYVB010000039.1:66940-69922 GCF_042750115.1 Streptomyces sp. NPDC059455 | reverse complement strand
GCTGCGAGGACCCCGCTTTCGCGGGCTGTCGGGGCCCGGGCGGTCACCGCCGCCGCCGGCCCCGCGTGCGCCGCCCCCCGGCGCCGCGCGCCCGCCCGCTCCTCCAAGATCGGCAAGGTCAACATCGCCGACGCGTGCGCGATGGAGATCCGCGACCTGGCCGGCTGGGTCCGCGGGCTCGAGGAGCCGTCGGTGGCGCCGCTGCTCGCCAAGCTCCAGCACACCCTGGACTCGTTCGTGGAGATCGGCCTCGGCTATCTCTCACTCGACCGGGCCTCGGGCACACTCTCCGGTGGCGAGGCGCAGCGCACCAAGATGATCCGCCACCTCGGCTCCTCGCTCACCGATGTCACCTACGTCTTCGACGAGCCCACCATCGGGCTGCACCCGCACGACATCCAGCGGATGAACAACCTGCTGCTGCGGCTGCGGGACAAGGGCAACACGGTGCTCGTGGTGGAGCACAAGCCGGAGACGATCGCCATCGCCGACCATGTCGTGGACCTCGGCCCCGGCGCCGGCACGGCGGGCGGCACCGTGTGCTTCGAGGGCACCGTCGAGGGGCTGCGGGCGAGTGACGGCGTCACCGGCCGCCATCTCGACGACCGGGCCACGCTCAAGGAGACGGTCCGCAAGGCCGCAGGCCAGCTGGAGATCCGCGGCGCGTCCGCGAACAACCTGCGGGATGTCGACGTCGACATCCCGCTCGGGGTGCTCTGCGTCATCACCGGCGTCGCCGGTTCCGGCAAGAGCTCGCTCGTCCACGGCTCCATCCCGGCCCCGGAGGGTGTGGTCTCGGTGGACCAGACCCCGATCCGCGGCTCGCGCCGGAGCAACCCGGCCACGTACACCGGTCTGCTGGACCCGATCCGCAAGGCGTTCGCGAAGGCCAACGGCGTCAAGCCGGCGCTGTTCAGCGCGAACTCCGAGGGCGCCTGCCCCACCTGCAACGGCGCCGGTGTCATCTACACCGACCTGGCGATCATGCAGAGCGTGGCCACCCCCTGCGAGGACTGCGAGGGCAAGCGGTTCAGCGCCCCGGTGCTGGAGTACCACCTCGGCGGCCGCGACATCAGCGAGGTACTGGCGATGCCGGTGACCGAGGCCGAGGAGTTCTTCGGCAGCGGCGAGGCCCGCACCCCGGCGGCCCACAAGATCCTTCAGCGGATGACGGACGTCGGACTCGGCTACCTCACCCTCGGCCAGCCGCTCACCACGCTGTCCGGTGGCGAGCGGCAGCGGCTCAAGCTGGCCGTGCACATGGCCGACAAGGGCGGGGTCTACGTCCTCGACGAGCCGACCACCGGACTGCACCCCGCCGATGTCGAGCAGCTGCTCGGGCTGCTGGACCGGCTCGTGGACTCCGGCAAGTCGGTCATCGTCATCGAACACCACCAGGCCGTCATGGCGCACGCCGACTGGATCGTCGACCTCGGCCCCGGCGCCGGTCACGACGGTGGCCGCGTCGTCTTCGAGGGCACCCCGGCCGACCTCGTGGCCGCCCGGTCCACCCTCACCGGTGAGCACCTCGCGGAGTACGTCGGCGGCTGACCGGGATCCTCATGGGAAGCGCCATGGGAAGCGCCGCCGTGCGGCGGCTCAGCGGCGCACCCGTGGCATCCCCAGCCCGATCCAGGAGATGATCTCCCGCTGGACCTCGTTGTTGCCGCCGCCGAAGGTGAAGACGACGCTGCTGCGGTAGCCGCGCTCCAGCTCGCCGTGGAGGACCTCGCTCGCCGAGCCCTCCTTGAGCGGACCGGCGGCCCCGACGATCTCCATCAGCCAGGCGTAGGCGTCGCGGCGCGCCTCGGAGCCGTAGACCTTGACGGCGGAGGCGTCCTGCGGGGTGAGGGCCTCCCGCTCGAGGGCCTCGACCATCTGCCAGTTGAGCAGCTTCATGGCGTCCAGCCGGGCGTGGGTGCGGGCCAGCCGGCCGCGCACCCAGCCCAGGTCGATCACCCGGCGGCCGTCGGGGAGCTTGGTGTCGGCGGCCCACTGGCGGACGCCGCGCAGGGCGCGGATGGCCATGGTGCCGTGGGCGGCGAGGGTGACCCGCTCGTAGTTGAGCTGGGTGGTGATCATGCGCCAGCCCTCGTTCTCGGCGCCGACGCGACGGGTGGCCGGGACGCGGATGTCCTCGTAGTAGCTGGCGGTGGTGTCGTGGGAGGCGAGGGTCCTGATGAGGGTGGAGGAGTAGCCGGGGTCGTCGGTCGGGACCAGCAGGATGCTGATGCCCTTGTGGGGTTTGGCGTCGGGGTCGGTGCGGACCGCGAGCCACACCCAGTCGGCGGTGTCGCCGTTGGTGGTCCAGGTCTTCTGGCCGTTGACGATGTAATCGTCGCCGTCGCGCACCGCGCGGGTCTTGAGGGAGGCGAGGTCCGTACCGGCGTCGGGCTCGCTGTAGCCGATCGCGAAGTCGATCTCGCCGGAGAGGACCTTGGGCAGGAAGTACGCCTTCTGCTCCTCGGTGCCGAACCGCATGATGGTGGGCCCGACCGTGTTGAGTGCCATCAGCGGCAGCGGCACCCCGGCCTGGGCCGCCTCGTCGAAGAAGATGAACTGCTCGACCGGGCCGAGCCCGCGCCCGCCGTACTCCTCGGGCCAGCCCACCCCCAGCCAGCCGTCGGTGCCGAGCCGGCGGATGGTCTCGCGGTAGAACCGCTTCTGCCCGGCGGAGTCGGCATAGCGGGCGTAGGCGTCATCGGGGACCAGTTCGGCGAAGTACGCGCGCAGCTCATCGCGCAACCGCCGCTGATCAGGGGTGTATTCGAGGTCCACGGCCCCTCCTGGAGTCTCGCGTGCGCCATGTCGGCAAGCTGGGAGCGTCCTGGGATCGAGGGGCACGGTAGAACGTGTTCCAACAATACGGAAGGGGCGGGGGGCGGGGCGCGCGGCCCCCGGCCCGGGCCCACGGGGCCACCCCCGCCCCCCGGGGGGGGGGGGGGGGGCGCCCCCCCGGCGGGCCCCGACCGCGGAGACCGG
>NZ_JBHYVB010000039.1:58297-66930 GCF_042750115.1 Streptomyces sp. NPDC059455 | reverse complement strand
TGGGGGGGCGGCGCGTGGTTGGGGGGGCTTGTTTCACCGGTTAACAAAACAGCGGCGCGCGCGGCCCCCCGGGCCGCTCGACCCGGTCCACGGCCTCAGGGCTCAGCCCTCGACCCGGGGCGGGGTGTCGTCGCCGCCCGGCCGTACGACCCGTACCGGCTGACCCGGACGCCAGGTGCGCAGCACCATCCGGCCGTTCTCCAGGGTGGTGTGCACCACCTCGGTCACCTCGGCGCGGAAGAGGTGGAAGGGCTCGGGCGGGTGGACCTCCTCGGCGAAGCGGGCGAGCGTCCCGGGGTCGGTCACCTCGACCGCCCGGCCGCTCACCCGGACGTCGCCCTCGGTCAGGTCCTCGCCCGGACCGGGGTTGGCCTGCACCGAGAACCGGGGATCGCGGCGCAGGTCCAGCGCCTTGCGCGACTCCGGCATCATGCCGAGCCACAACTCGCCGGAGAGGAAGTTCACTTCGAGCGGGGTCACCCGCGGGGAGCCGTCCTGCCGCAGGGTGGCCAGCACATGGTGGCGGTAGCGCCGGAAGCGGTCCTGGGCGTAGTCGGCGAAGGCGGGCTCGGCCGCCGCGAATCCGGCCCAGCTGGTGGTCGGGTACGTCATCGTCATGGTGCCCATGCTCGGACCGTTTCCGGACGTCTCCTGTCGGGATTTCCGGGCTTCCCACTCCCGCGCCTGGTCCGGGGGCAGATACGCGTTCCACTCGGTGCCCGGCAGCGGATAGGCGACCCAGGTGCGGGCGTAGGCCGGGGGCCGGGCCTGGCCGCGCCGCAGCAGCAGCGCGGTCGGCTCCCGGGCGGCGCGGCGCAGCAGCGAGGGCAGGGTGGCGGACCGGTTGTTCCCGCTGGTCTGGGCGGAGGAGCAGCCCGCGTGGTACGCGACGGGCAGGGCGCGGTCGCCGGTCACCAGGCAGGGCGGGCGCAGTCCGAGCCGCTGGAGCTCCTTCGCGGCGGTGCGATAGCGGCCGGTGGTGGCGTCGGACTGCTTGGCGGTGTGGTTGAGGATGACGAACTGGCTCGCCAGATGGAGCGTGATGATCACCCCGAGGGCGACCGCCAGATGCTGCGGTGAGCGCGCGGCCCGTACGGCGCGGAACACCAGCCCGGCGATCGGCAGCGCCAGCAGCGCGTACGAGGGCATCAGGAAGCGCGGCGCGGAGTAGCCGATGAGCAGCAGATAGGGCAGGGCGAGGGTGGCCGCGCAGGCGACGGGCAGCACGGTGAGCGGTACGGCGGGGCGCCGGACGGCCGGGCGGCCGAGCCCCACCCGCACCCGGCGCAGCTCCTGGCGGTCGCGCAGGGCGGTGTGTACGGCGAGGAGGGTCAGCACGGGCAGCGCCAGCCACCACACGGTCAGCTCCGGGTGGCGCAGCGGCACCTCGCAGGGGCGGCACAGCTGGGGTCCGTTGAGGCTGCGCAGCGCGGCGCCGGCGCTGAAGTGCAGACCCATGCCGCCCTCGACGTCGCTGGAGGCACTCAGCCGCTCCCCGATGCCGCCGAAGCGGTCGTACGCCTCGCCGATCCACTGGGCGGCGCCGAGCAGCGTTCCGCCGATCAGCGGAAGCAGGGCGGGCCGCCAGGTGCGCGCCCCGACCGCGGCGATCAGCAGCGGCAGGGTGAGCCATCCCCCGTCGGGGGTGCGCACCAGGGTGACGCCCGCGAGGACGGCGGCCAGCCACCAGCGGGCGTTCGGTTCGTCCGGCACCCGGAGGAACCAGCCGACGGCGGCGACGGCGCCGATCGCCACCCAGAGGTTGGGCATCACCGCGGGCCCGCTGATCTGGGTGATCCACAGCCCGGAGAACAGCAGCGCGGCCAGGGCCACCTGGGGCGCGGGCAGCAGCCGGGTCCAGACCCGGAAGGCGCCGTAGAGCGCGCCCGCGGACAGCAGCATCAGCAGGATCCGCAGCGCCGGAATGGAGTCGGTGGCGGACACCAGGGGCGCGACCAGGAGACTGATGCCGCGCGAGCGGGGTGCGCTGAAGTACGCGGGCGGGGTGCGCGGATCGACCTGGGAGACATACACGGACTCGTCCCAGCCCAGCGCGTGGCCGGTGTGCGGGATCACCATGGCGAGCTGGACCACGGCGTATCCGATGGCGACCAGGCCGAGCCAGGGGGCCGGACGACGGTACCGCTGCGGCGGGCGGGGCTGGGGGTGCGGGGGCAGGACGGCGGCCGCCGGTGCGGCAGTATTCTCCATGCGCGCACCATATGATGACTATGTACCTTTTTCGTCCTATTAGGCCGTTCGGCTCAGCGTTCAAGGGGTGCCAGGGACGCGGTGGATCCGTACGCTGTTGCAGCGGTGCACACCCCCATCCGGCGGAGGACGGACACACCTATGAAAATGCTCATCAACGTCCCCGAGACCGTGGTCGCCGACGCGCTGCGCGGACTGGCCGCCTGCCACCCCGAGCTGATCGTCGACGTCGACAACCGGGTGATCGTCCGGCGGGACGCGCCGGTCGAGGACAAGGTGGGACTGGTCTCCGGCGGCGGGTCGGGACACGAACCGCTGCACGGCGGTTTCGTGGGCCCCGGCATGCTCGACGCCGCCTGCCCCGGCGAGGTGTTCACCTCCCCGGTGCCGGATCAGATGGTGCGCGCCGCGGCGGCGGTGGACAGCGGCAAGGGCGTGCTGTTCATCGTCAAGAACTACACGGGCGACGTGCTCAACTTCGACATGGCAGCCGAGCTCGCCGAGGACGAGGGCATCCAGATCGCCAAGGTCCTGGTCAACGACGACGCGGCGGTCACCGACAGCCTCTACACGGCGGGCCGGCGTGGCACCGGCGCCACCCTGTTCGTGGAGAAGATCGCGGGCGCGGCGGCCGACGAGGGCGCGCCGCTGGAGCGGGTGGAATCGATCGCCCGGCGGGTGAACGAGCTCTCCCGGAGCTTCGGCGTCGCGCTCAGCGCCTGCTCCACCCCGGCCAAGGGCGGCCCCACCTTCGATCTGCCCGCCGGGGAGCTGGAGTTGGGCGTGGGCATCCACGGCGAGCCGGGGCGTGAGCGGCGGGCGATGATGACCTCCCGCGAGATCGCCGACTACGCGGTGGAGGTGGTGGTCGAGGACCTGCGCCCGGACAGCCCGGTGCTGCTGCTCGTCAACGGCATGGGGGCGACCCCGCAGCTGGAGCTGTACGGCTTCGCCGCCGAGGTGCACCGGGCGCTCGGCGAGCGCCGGGTGGCGGTGGCGCGTACGCTCGTCGGCAACTACGTCACATCACTCGACATGGCGGGCGCCTCGATCACGCTGTGCCAGGTCGACGAGGACCTCCTGCGGCTGTGGGACGCGCCCGTGCGGACCGCCGGGCTGCGCTGGGGCGCCTGAGGCCGGCCGGCCCCCGATACGTACGCTGTCGCCGTTGGCTACACCCCGAGGAGGCGTCTGTGTCCAGCAGTGAACCCGCCGTCGACGACGTGCTCGACACCCCTTTCTTCCTCCGATGGCTCACCACCGCGGCCACGTCTGTGAGCCGTGAGGCGACCCGCCTCACCGACCTGGACTCCGCGATCGGCGACGCCGACCACGGCACCAACATGCAGCGCGGCTTCGCCGCCGTGGCCGAGGCGCTGGAGAAGGAGCCCCCCGGCTCCCCCGGGGCCACGCTCATCCTGGCCGGGCGCCAGCTGATCTCCAAGGTGGGCGGGGCCTCCGGACCGCTGTACGGGACGCTGCTGCGGCGCGCCGGCAAGGCGCTCGGCGACGCCGAACAGATCACCCCGCAGCAGCTGGCGGACGCGCTGCGGGCCGGGGTGGACGCGGTGGCGCAGCTCGGCGGCGCCGCGGCCGGCGACAAGACGATGCTGGACGCGCTGCTCCCCGCCGTCGAGGCGCTGAGCGGGGACACGGGGTCGTTCGCGGCCGCGGGCGAGGCCGCCGAGAAGGGGGCGCTGGCCACCGTGCCGATGCTGGCCCGCAAGGGCAGGGCCAGCTATCTGGGTGAGCGCAGCGTCGGCCACCAGGACCCGGGCGCCACCTCGTCGGCGCTGATCATCGGCGCGCTGGCGGAGGCGGCCCGATGACCGACGAGAGCGGGAAGGTCGGCATAGTCCTGGTGTCGCACAGCGCGGCGGTGGCCGACTCCGTCGCCGAGCTGGCGAAGGCGCTGTCCGGCGGCGGCACGGCGCCGGTCCGCGCCGCGGGCGGCACCGAGGACGGCGGCTTCGGCACCAGCCCGGAGCTGATAGCGGAGGCGGCCCAGGCGGTCGACCGGGGCGCCGGAGTGGCGGTCCTGGTGGACCTGGGCAGTGCGGTCCTGTCCGTCAAGGCACTGCTGGCCGAGGGCAACGAACTGCCCGACGGCACCCGATTGGTGGACGCACCGCTCGTGGAGGGCGCGGTCGCGGCGCTCGTCACGGCCTCCACCGGGGCGGATGTGGAGGCGGTACTCCAGGCGGCCTCGGAGGCGTACGACTACCGGAAGGTCTGATACCGCCGCGCGCTATTGAACGGGCCCCGCCGGTGACGGCGGGGCCCGTTCCGTCTGGACCCCGTTCAGTCCGGGCCCTGCTCCGCCTGCCCCCTGTTCCGCCTGACCCCTGTTCCGCCTGACCCCTGTTCCGCCTGCCCTCTGTTCAGTTTTCAACGAACCCTCCGGGTCCATATTGCGCCGCCGCTTATTCCACTGATACTCGGCGCGTACGGGGCGAGTTGCCCGGTTTCGGACCGCTCCGGGCACGGTGACAGCACCCCGCCCCCTTCGGCCGTCAAGTGATAGGCGCGATACCAGAACGGGCTTCCGAATCCGTCGATCTTGCGTCTAGACTGCTCATGTCCGAGTGGGGGGACCGGCGGCACTCAGGGGGAATAAATGGACGTAATTGAGTGTGCCCGCGCACACCTGGCATCCATCGAACCGATGATGTCCACGCGGGTGTCGCACCGGCTGTGGCCCCTTTGCGGCCCGGCCCGGATTCCACGCGCGGAAATGACCCCTCCGCGCCGACCGCACGATTCCCTGAGCGTCTGATCTTCGCGCCCGTCACGGGCGTTCGATATATCGACCATGGGCGGCGGTCGTGTCTCACGTCTGCGTTCATGGTGCCGTACAGAGCACGGACGGCAATCCATCTTTTTCCATACAAAGCAAGGGTTTCCGCGTGCCTGTTTTCTTCTCCTTAATCAACGGATTTCGACATTTCGACGTGGAGGAGTCAGTCGCATGACCACACCCACGCTCAGCCCCGGCCGCTTGGATGCGGATACCGTCCGTGAGTCGGTGGACGTCGTACTCGAAGATTTCCTGACGGCCAAGGCCCACACCACCCCGCAACACCATCTGCCGTATCTCTCCGGGCTGCTGAAGGATTTCCTGTCCGGCGGAAAACGCATACGACCGCTGTTGTGTGTCACCGGCTGGCAGGCCGTCGGCGGCGGCGAGGACACCGAGACGGTGTTCCGGGTGGCCGCCTGCCTGGAGATGTTCCACGCCTTCGCGCTGATCCACGACGACGTCATGGACGACAGCGACACCCGTCGCGGCCGGCCGACCATCCATCGCACCCTGGCCGCGCTGTGCGCCACCGACCGCAGGCCGGAGCAGATCGAGCGGTTCGGGGTCAGCGGGGCGGTACTGCTCGGCGACCTCGCCCTCACCTGGTCGGACGAGCTCCTGCACTCGGCCGGTCTGACCCCCGTCCAGTTCGACGCCGTGCTGCCGCTGCTGTCGGAGATGCGCACCGAGGTGATGCTGGGCCAGTACCTCGATCTGCAGGCCACCGGGGAGCTGACGGACGACGTCGAGGCCACCCTCACGGTCAACCGGTACAAGACCGCCAAGTACACCATCGAGCGTCCGCTGCACGTCGGAGCCGCCATCGCGGGGGCCGGCCCGGAGGCCATGGAGGCGTTCACCGCCTACGCCCTGCCGCTCGGCGAGGCGTTCCAGCTCCGCGACGACCTGCTGGGCGTGTACGGCGACCCGGAGTCGACCGGCAAGTCCCAGCTGGACGATCTGCGGGCCGGGAAGAACACCACCCTGATCGCGCTCGCCCTGCGCGGCTCCGACAGCGTCCAGGCGGCGCGGCTGCGCAGCCTCATCGGCAATCCGCTGCTGGACGAGCGGGACGCCGCGACCATTCAGGAGATCTTCGCCGCCACCACCGCCCGGGATGCCGTCGAGCAGATGATCGACGACCGCCGGACGCAGGCCCTGCGGGCCCTCGACGACGCCCCATTCACCGCGGACGCGGTCAACGCGCTGAAGCAGATCGCCCGCATGGCCACTGTGAGGAACTCATGACGACAGGACTTTCCACGGTCGGGGCCCGGGACATCAGCCGGAACAGCGTCCGACCGTACCTGGAGGAGTGCACCCGCCGCTTCCAGGAGATGTTCGACCGCCATGTCGTCACCCGGCCCACCAAGGTCGAATTGACCGACGCCGAACTGCGCGAGGTCATCGACGACTGCAACGCGGCGGTGGCGCCCCTCGGCAAATCGGTTTCCGATGAGCGCTGGATCTCCTATGTGGGCGTGGTCCTGTGGTCCCAGAGCCCCCGTCATATCAAGGACATGGAGGCGTTCAAGGCCGTCTGCGTCCTGAACTGCGTGACGTTCGTGTGGGACGACATGGATCCCGCACTCCACGACTTCGGTCTCTTCCTGCCCCAGCTGCGCAAGATCTGCGAGAAGTACTACGGCCCCGAGGACGCGGAGGTGGCGTACGAGGCGGCACGCGCCTTCGTCACCAGCGACCATATGTTCCGCGACTCGCCCATCAAGGCGGCGCTGTGCACCACGTCGCCGGAGCAGTATTTCCGTTTCCGGGTCACCGATATCGGTGTCGACTTCTGGATGAAGATGTCGTATCCGATCTACCGGCATCCGGAGTTCACCGAACACGCCAAGACGAGCCTGGCCGCGCGCATGACCACCCGCGGACTCACCATCGTCAACGACTTCTACTCCTATGACCGCGAGGTCTCCCTGGGGCAGATCACCAACTGTTTCCGGCTCTGCGATGTGAGCGATGAGACGGCGTTCAAGGAGTTCTTCCAGGCCCGGCTCGATGACATGATCGAGGACATCGAGTGCATCAAGGCGTTCGACCAGCTGACGCAGGACGTCTTCCTCGATCTGATCTACGGCAACTTCGTCTGGACCACCAGCAACAAGCGCTACAAGACGGCCGTCAACGACGTCAACTCCCGCATCCAGTGAGGGAACGGGGACCCGTGACTCCCGCGAAGAGCTCCGCACAGCCGGAGCGCTCCTGGACCACCGGCACGGCGCCCGGCTCGGTGCCGCTGCTGGGGCACACCCTGGCGCTCTGGCGCCGTCCGCTGCAGTTCCTGGCCTCCCTGCCCGCCCACGGCGATCTGGTGGAGGTCAGGCTGGGGCCCAGCCGCGCCTATCTGGCCTGCCATCCCGAGCTGGTCCGCCAGGTGCTGCTCAATCCCCGGGTGTTCGACAAGGGCGGGGTCTTCGACAAGGCGCGGCAGCTGCTCGGGAACAGCCTCTCGGTCTCCCGGGGCGAGGACCACCGCTACCAGCGGCGGATGATCCAGCCCGCGTTCCACACCCCGAAGATCGCCGACTACACCGCGGCGGTCGCCGATGACACCCGCACCGCGATCGGCTCCTGGGAGCCGGGGCGCACCCTGGACATCAGCGACACCATGCACGCCCTGCTGATGCGGGTGGCCGCGCGGACGCTGTTCTCCACCGGGATCGACGAGGCGACGATCGACGAGGCGCGCCACTGTCTGCGCATCGTCTCGGACGGCATCTACAAGCGCACGATGGCGCCTTTGGGGATCATGGAGAAGCTCCCCACCCCGGGCAACCGGCGCTATGACCGGGCCAATGCCCGGCTGCGGCAGATCGTGGACGAGATGATCCGCGAGCGCCGGCGCTCCGGCGCCGACCACGGCGATCTGCTCTCCACGCTGCTGCGCGCCGAACACCCGGAGACCGGGAAGGGTCTTGACGACGGCGAGGTCCTCGACCAGGTGGTCACCTTCCTGGTGGCCGGGAGCGAGACCACCGCCTCGACCCTCGCCTTCGTCTTCCATCTCCTGGGCGCCCACCCGGAGGTGGAGAAGCGGGTGCACGCCGAGATCGACGAGGTCCTGGCGGGCCGCGACCCCACCTTCGAGGACCTGCCGTCCCTGGAGTACACCCGCGGGGTCATCACCGAGTCGCTGCGGCTGTATCCGCCGTCCTGGATGGCGATGCGGGTCACGGCGGCCGAGACCGAACTCGGCGGCCGGACCGTCCCGGCGGGCACGATGATCCTCTACAGCGCCCAGGCGCTGCACCACAACCCCGAGCTGTTCCCCGACCCCGAGCGGTTCGACCCCGAGCGCTGGCTCGGCGACCGCGCCAAGGAGGTGGAGCGCGGGGCGCTGCTCCCGTTCGGCGCGGGCAGCCACAAGTGCATCGGGGACGTCCTGGCGCTGACCGAGACCGCCCTCATCGTGGCGACGATCGCGAGCCGGTGGCGTCTCCGCCCGGTGCCCGGCACGACGCTGCGCCCCGAGCCGAAGGCGACGCTCGAACCCGGCCCGCTGCCCATGGTGTGCGAGCCGCGCTGACGACGTGCGGGGCGGGGGGGGCCCCCGGCCCGCCCGGCCCGCGCGGGGGGGCGGGCCGCCACGGCACGGTCGGCGAGC
>NZ_JBHYVB010000039.1:56746-58287 GCF_042750115.1 Streptomyces sp. NPDC059455 | reverse complement strand
GGGCTGGCCGTCCGCCCCCCCCCACCCCACCACCCGCCCCGCACCTTCCGTACCCCACCTCGCGAGTGAAGGACACCTCCCGCATGAGGACCGCGCAGCAACCGGCGACGCGCCACTGGCGGCACGCCGTCGCCCCCGGCGGGCTTCCGCTGGCCGGCCATGCCCTGCTCATGGGCCGCAAGCCGCTTCAGTTCCTGGCCTCCCTGCCCGCCCACGGCGATCTGGTCGAGCTCCGGCTGGGGCCCCGGCCCGTCTATCTGCCCTGTCATCCGGAGCTGATCCAGCAGGTGCTGGTGAACGCGCGGGTCTACGACACCGGCGGGCCGGTCAAGGAGAAGGCGAAGCCCATCCTGGGCAACGGCCTGATCACCTCCGACTGGGCGGACCACCGGCGGCAGCGCCGGCTGGTGCAGCCCGCGTTCCACACCGCCCGGATCGCCAAGTACGCCGAGGTGATGGAGCGGGAGTGCGAGGCCGAGTCCACGGCGTGGACCGCGCGCCGGCCCATCGACGTCAGCCACGAGATGCTCGCGCTCACCGCCCGGGTGACGGCCCGTGCGCTCTTCTCGACCGATATGGCGCCGCATGCCGTGGCCGAGATCCAGCACTGTCTGCCCATCGTCGTGGAGGGCGCCTACCGGCAGGCGATCGACCCCACCGGGCTGCTGGCCAAACTCCCGCTCGCGGCGAACCGGCGCTTCGACGACGCCCTCGCCCGGCTCAACCAGCTCATCGACCGCATGATCGACGACTACAAGGCGTCGGACGACGGCGACCGCGGCGATGTGCTGTCCGCACTCTTCGCGGCACAGGACGACGAGACCGGCGGCACGATGTCGGACCAGGAGATCCACGACCAGGTCATGACCCTGCTGCTGGCCGGGATCGAGACCACCGCCTCCGCGCTGACCTGGGTCTGGTTCCTGCTCGGCCGCAACCCCCGGGCCGAGGCCGCGCTGCACGCCGAGGTCGACGAGGTGCTGGGCGGGCGCGCCCCGCGCTACGCCGACGTCCCCCGGCTCGCCTACACCCAGCGGGTGTTCAGCGAGGCGCTGCGGCTCTTCCCGCCCGCGTGGCTGTTCACCCGGACCACCACCGAGACCACCGAGCTCGGCGGGCGCCGGCTGCCCCCGGCGTCGGACGTGCTGATCAGCCCGTATGTGCTGCACCGCGATCCGGCCCTCTTCCCCCGCCCGGAGTCCTTCGACCCGGACCGCTGGCTCCCCGAGCGGGCCAAGGAGGTGACGCGCGGCTCGTATCTGCCGTTCGGCGGGGGCAGCCGGAAGTGCATCGGCGATGTCTTCGGCATGACGGAGGCGACGCTCGCCCTGGCCGCGATCGCGGGCCGCTGGCGGATGCGCCCGATTCCGGGGACGAAGATCCGGCCGAGGCCGCAGATGAGCCTCACGGCCGGTCCGCTGCGGATGATTCCGGAGCCACGCTGAACGCCATGCCCCACAGACCCTGGGGAGCGGGGGGGGGGGGGGGGCGGGCCGGGCGCTCGGCGAGGGGGTCGGGGGGGGGGTGGAGGGGGGGGGGGC